>CALGEU010000142.1 GCA_937881285.1 uncultured Clostridia bacterium
GAATAGCGATTGTTACGCTTTGCGTCAATCGCGTCCGCAGTTATGCGTTCAATAGCGCATTTTTCAAAGGCAGTAAACGGATAAAGAGCAAGAAAAAGCCACTTGCAAGACAACCCTAGTGTACATAAGGTACATGGGGTGGCGAGCAAGTGGCTTTGACGCGGCTATTTGCCGTTTAATGCCTTTGACTTATTGTTCGCGGATTATATCAGTCTGCGCAAACGACTTGATTTCTTTCATGCGGGCATTCGCTTCTTCAAAGGTGTTTTGCGGTGCGCCCTTGTGGACGTAAGTCTTGCGCTTGAGAACGAAGAAGAATTTGCCGTCGGCGGCTTCGATGGTGTACATGCCGATGATGGCGTGCGATTTGAAACGATTGATTGCGCGCTCGCAGTACTCTTTTGTGGAGTAGTTGGAACTTTCGTAAATATCGTTTCCGCTTGCATCGTAGAGCGTGTAGAAATACTCTTGCGTGCCGTCTTCTTTGTCAACGTGCTCGATGATATATTTGCCGTAAATGACGGATTCGTCAAAGCCTGCAACTTTTTGCGGGGCTTTTCTTGCGTTCTTGGGAGTTTTGAGAGCGGCAAACGGCGGAGCGACTTTCTTGATGATGACTTTCTTGTCCTTGTTTGCGTTCTGCGCTTCGAGTTCCGCTTCTTTTGCAGCAAGTTTCTTTGCAAGTGCGGGAGACGGAGTGCCTTCGTAATAGCAAGCGTCTTCGGGGTCGTAATAGTATCCTTCGTAAGTTCCGTCGTATTTAGACCAGTCGTCGGGTTTCTTTTTGACGACTTTCTTTGCGGCGGGTTTTGCAACGCCTTGCTTTTGGGGCTCTTCTTCCTTGACAGGTTCAACCGCTTCGGGTTTCGTGCCTTCCTTCACCGCTTCGACGGGTTCGGGCTTGACTTCTTCTTTCGGCTCTTGCTTGATTTCTTCTACGACAGGCTCTTGCACCGGTTCTTCAACAGGTGCCGGCTCTTCGACTTTTTCTTCGACGGGAGCAGGTTCTTCGACTTTTTCGATTGCAGGTTCTGCCTTTTCTTCCGCTACGGGTTCGATGACGGGAGCGACTTCCGGCGTCGGTTCTTCTTTGACTTCTTCGACCGGAGTTTCTTCGGCTTTGTTTTCCGCAACGGGTGCTTCGTCTACGGGTGCGGTCTTCGCAGGCTTTTTGCCGCGCATTGCGTTCTTAACTTCACCGCGCAAACGAGCAAGTTTCTGATTGAGTCGCATTTCTTCGGCATTGACTCCGTATTCGGAATAAAAATCGTTTTCCTCCTTATCTTCTTTTGCGTCTTTACGCTCTCTTATCGCTTTGATAATGCTCACGACGAGCACCGCGACGAGCGCAACGAGCGCAAGCACCAACACGATGATTACGATGAGTGCGGAATATCCGTCCAAAGGACCCAATTTGAGATTTTCAATCATAATTCTTAACCCCTTATAAGAGTATCATAATCATAGATATATTAACACACAACGCGCGTGCTTGCAATACATTTTTAAGTTTTTTCGACAAACGTAGCGTATAATGTCGAAAAATCGTCGCAAAAACGCCTTATCGTGCAATAAATAATATGAGCAAATCCGCCGTTTTATCATCGTAAAACGACATTTTGCATTTACGACAGAATAAGGGAAATCGCACTTTCGGCAGGCACAAAGTCGCAAGTCAGATATGCGATAAGTTGCGCAACCGTACCTATAACCAGTCCCGCAGACGCAATAATCAACGCGCATCTGCACTTCTGCACTCTCGTGATAAATACGTATCTCGACGAAACGACCGCTATTGCAGTGTAAGTCAATATACCGACGACTCCCATCGCAACGGGAATTGTCGAGAAATTGAGACTTCCGACCGCACCGACGTACAGCCTGAACGGAATTAGCAAAAATTTGAGTATCCAGACGAAACCGCCCCACGTCGTGATAAGCGAGAGCAGACAAAGCACCAGCATAACAACGTAGATTGCCATTACGTAGGGCAAAACGAAAAAGTTTGACAGCAAAAACAGCGTCGGCACTTCTCCGAAGAAGTACGCAACGAGCGGATAAGTCAGTATATTCGCCGACGTCGACACAGCAAATACGGATACGAAACGCTTGCCTATATGCCGCTTCGGAGAAACCTTGTCAACGACTTTCATTCCCGCCTTTTCAATGGGGCGTGCAAAAGCGAATATACCTATGACCGCACCGAACGAAAGCAAAAATCCCACGTCCATGATTGCGTACGGGCGGAAAAGCAAGATAAGTATTGCAGCAAAAGCAGTTGCCGACAAATCGTCTTTCTTCTGTCCGAACGACGACGCGAACGTGAAAACGCCGCTCATAACAACCGCGCGCAAAGACGACGCCGTGAACGAACACAGCATCGAGTAAAAGAACGTGAGCACGACAACCACACAAAAACCGACTTTGGGATTGACTTTCAATTTTTTAAGCACGAAATACAGCGCAGTCGCAAGCGTCGAAACGTGCAGACCGCTCACCGCAAGAACGTGCGCAAGCCCCGAAGCCTTGACGTCGGAATACAAATCAGAATCGATGCCGAATTTGTCTCCGAGAACGAGTGCTTGCGTAATCGAAGCCGTGTAGTCGTCCGTATACTCGTATAGAATTTTCTTGATTTTGTGACGGATTCCGTCAATAAAGCCGAGTTTACCGTCGCCGACGAAAGTCACCGAATCGGCGTATATTTTGAAGCCGACGCCCTTTGAAAGATTGCTCGCAAAAAACGTGTCGAAACGCTCGTGTCCTACGGACTTCAACGTGCCGTTTATCTTCACCGTATCGCCTGCGTTGAAATCTATCTCGTCAATATAACCCGTGACGTAGCCGTCGTATTTGTACGTTTTGCCGTCGACCGAAATATTCTTGACGTAAAATTTGCAATACGTTCCGTCAGCGACTATATCGCTTGCAACGGTGCATGTAAAATCGCCTTTGAAATATTGAACGGTGTTTGCGTTGAACGCGACGTTGCTAGAAGTCATCGCAACGAAACCAACGAGTATCGCAATGGGTATATAAGCAAATTTTCTTGATTTTTTGAAAGCGAAAACAAGTGCAAAACAAAGAATGAAAAGAAAAAGCGGAATGAGATAAAACCATACGCTCGCGCCGTACATACTCTCGGCAACGAGAATTCCCGAAACAAGTGACAGGGCGAAAAACACCATCGGCCTGTAATTGAAAATTCGTCTCCCTTTTATCTCCATATTTCCCCGCGCGTCGCATATTTTGTGAAAAATAAGATGCGATTTATCCTTTGTTTTTGTGAAAAATCATTTAGCGCGATTTGCGCCTTATTTTGCGTAAAATTGTGAAAAACGGGTTTTATCCCTGCGATATACAAGGATAAACCCCGTCTTTAATTATCTTCTGCCGGTGATTACGACATCAGCACCGAGACCGAGAACGTCTTTTGCGATGACGTCGCCTATCTTGCAATCTTTCGGAGCAACGAGCGTTCCGATGAAGTTTACAACGTCGAAAATATTCTCTTTGGGAACGGTCGTCGTGGTCTTTACGGAAGCCACTCCACCGCCTTCGAGATTCACGAGCGTGGTGACGCTGCGCTTGGGATGAGTAAACTCTTCCTTGCCGTACATTTCGCCGCGCTTGCAAGTGTTGCCTTTGACGACCACTTCGCCGTCAACTTTTTCTATGTTCAACGAACAGCCCATAGGGCACATTATGCATATCGTATTCATTTTTCAAGTCTCACTATAACGTCGCCGCAAACGGCTGATTTGTCGATGATGACGTTGCCCATTTCACCCGGGGCAAGCACCATACATTTCTTTGACACGAGAACGTTTTCTCCGCTCTCGACGATGAGTTTGCAATTCTTGTACACGTCGCCGACACGGAAGAAAATCTGCACTTTTCCGTCGCCTTTGCTTATGCGTTGCGGAAGCGCGTATCTCACGCCGTCTTTTGCAATTACGTTGACGATTTCGCCGCTCTTTTCCGATTGACCGAGAGCGTATTTTGCCGCGTTTTCACCTGCGATTTCCGCTTCGTGAGAAACGTTGTCCACAAGGTCGTGAACATGAAGCACGTTACCGCACGAAAAGATACCTTCAACGCTCGTCATACGATGTTCGTCGACGACCGCGCCGTTGGTTATTCTGCTCATTTCCACGCTCGTGCCGTTGAGCAAATCGTTTTCGGGGATAAGACCGACGGAGAGTAAAAGCGTGTCGCACGCGACGTACTCTTCCTTTGACAAGTCGGGCTTTCTGTCCGGTCCGACAGGAGCGTAATAAAGTCCCGTCATACGCGGCTTGCCGACCACTCTCGTTA
>CALGEU010000143.1 GCA_937881285.1 uncultured Clostridia bacterium
CTGACAAAATTAGGCGTTATTTAGCAATCTCACGGTCGAAGTTTTCAAGGCAACGAACGGATATAGCATAACAATCTGCCAAGCATTCCGGATTGAGATTATCCGCCGTGTCACGCATGGTGTGATAATAATCCTGAAGATTGTGGTCAAGTGCGGTGATACCGGTGGAACGGAAGCCTGCTTTGTTGAAAGCGGCGTTGTCGGTTGCTCCGCCAAAGGGCGGAACCCACGTCTTGGTGCATTTGATGCCGAGTTCGTTTGCGGCGTTTATGAATGAATCGCTGACTTCTTTGTCCGATTTAACGGTGCCGTTCAAATCGCGGTAGTTTACGCCGAGAAAACGACTTTCGTGTATGGTGTCATAAGAATATATCCAGGTCGGAACGTCGTCGAATTCGCCTTTGTGTGCTTCACACCACGCCATTGCGCCGCGAAGTCCCGCTTCTTCACTGCCCGAAATGATGACGCCGACTTCGGTGTGTTCAAGTTCGATGCCCTGCTCTTTCATGGCTTTGAGAATGGCGATGCCCATATAACAACCGGTGAGATTGTCGTTTGCGCCGTCGGTGATGGTGTTTTCGTCCCACATGAAGTACATACCGACAAGACACGGAACCATGACGAGAATCGCAATACCCATCCAGAACAGCACTGGCGTGTACAAAGAAGTGTAACCTGCTATCGTATAATCGGTGACTGGACGGCAACTCGTTTTGACTGCCGCCGCAATGTTGAGACCGAGAACGATAAGCCCCGAAACCACGCTCGTGACAAGATGTGCAACGTGTGCCGTTCCGCCGAATTTGTTGTTGACGGGCCAGTTCCACACCGCGTCGGGATGTCCGTTGAAAAACACTCTGCCCTTCACTTCACCCGTACATTTTTTGATTGCGGTGACGCTGTGTCCCGTTTTTTCGGGGAAGAACTTGTCAACCAACTTTTTGTATAGTCCGAATTGAACGAACAATATCACGAAACCGAGAGCCGTTATCACCGCGCCGACGATGGGCATAAAGAAAAACAGCACCATGCCTGCCAGCACGAACGTTATCGTGAAATAAATCCAACCGAAAAACGCATTCGGGTTTTCCTTGAACGATTCCACGTCCGCTCTTTCGCAACCGCAGTCGTTTTTGAGATAGTCCGCCATATACTCGCAAGCCATTTTCTCTCCGACGCTGCCGGGATCGCGTTTCGGCATATCGTTGCAAATATGCGCAATTTCGTCGCACATAAACTGTGCGCTCTGAGCTTTGTTGTCAATAAGACTTTGCAATTTGCCCATAATTATTTCCCCTTCCATAAGATAATTCAATTATACAATACGAAAGTACGACATTTCAATATGCAACC
>CALGEU010000144.1 GCA_937881285.1 uncultured Clostridia bacterium
ATAATCATGTCGATTTTACCCTGTTCACAGTCTTGGATCATCTGCATAAATTGAGGTCGGTTCTTTGCACTTTTTCCACTAATGCCCTTATCGGCATATATGCCAGAGAATACCCAATTAGGATTGTCACTGATATATTTCGTATAGAATTGAAGTTGGGATTCGTAACTACTTTCCTGTGCTTCTAAGTCGGTGGAGACGCGACAATAGGCACATACTCGCAGTTTTTGTTTGGGAATATTTAGTATTTCGTGCCGTGATTTAGCAGGGATTTCTATTACTTCTTTGCCTTTGGGCGATTGATTCTTTCTCATAGCATAACCATCCTAAAAAAGTTTTTGCTATGTTAGCGTAATGGGCAAATTAAGTCAAGTCGTTTTGAGAAAAATTCGCCATTTTATTTCAAGTATTTGCATTACAAAAAAAGTACTTATCGTTCGACGCACCTTTGAAAACCATTAGAAAAAATACTTATCGTCCAACAAATCTTTGAAAATTACCGCTAAAAAGTACTTATCGTCCGACACACTCCCCAAAAGTGCCTTAAACACGAGATTTTGTCATACACACACACAAAAAAGCCACTAAACAGTAGAAGTTTAGCGGTTTTTTTATTTTTCGCTACTGCTCGAAAAATCCGCGTTTTGACATCAAAATAAGAAAATTTTGATGTCAAATTTGATGTCAAAAATTAAGAAAATTTTGATGTCAAAATTCGGGATACCAGTCGCCATAAATATCATAGATATTTTGTGCTGTCACATCGGGCGAAAAAGTCGTGTAAACTCCGTTTGTCATAGCACTTCCCGGTGCGTGTCCCATGTATGTTTGCCTGTCTTTTTCCGGCACTCGAAGGATGTACACGTTGGTGGCGAACGTATGACGCAGCGTGTATGTGTCTACGTCATAAGTTATCCCGGCTTTCAGGCAAACTCGTTGCAGGTGCATTCGGAATTTTTTTGCATCGAACTTGAAAAATTCGGGTGATTCGCCTTTGAGCATCTCGCTTAGACGAGTGGAGACCTTAACCCAACGGACAGAACCTTTTGTTTTCGTGCCGTTTATTTTTATCCACCCAGGGCGAATTTCATCTTTTTTCACCGTTGCAATCTCCGAAGGGCGCGCGCCGGTGCACAGATAGAACATAACGCGCCGCGAGAACAAGTCGCTCGTGAGTTGTCCGAGCAGGCGACGCTGCTCATCAATGGTCAGAGCGCGACGTTCCGGCTTTTCAATCTTTCCGCGATCCAGGAATTGCGAGACGTCTTTTTTGATGAATTCCAGTTCAAATGTCTTTTTGCAGATTTGCCGCATCAGTTGATACACTTCAGCGCGCATGCGCGACGCGGCAAGTTTGTTGAGAATACATAAAGCAAAAACCTAAAGAAAGTCGAAAAGAGAACTTCAAGGAAACAAATTCAGGGTGGAAATTCGCAGGCGAAGACAAGCCAAAGGTCGAAAATGTACAAAAAAAGCCGATTGTAAAAACCGGCAAATAAAAAAGAGATAGAAACGACCTAATGCTCAAGCATTGAACCGTCAGTTATTACAGCGTGCAATTTGATGACAAATTGTTTTCCGCAAACTCTCTGCAAATAAAATATCATGTTTTCGTGACTATGTCAACAGAAAACGAAAGGGGTAGCGCAATGGTAGAAATTAAAGATATCGACATGTTGGCAGCTTATGACAGAAAATATCGAACTCGTCCTTATGTTTATGCTAAAGATGACAAAGGAAAGCCCATTAAAAAGGGAAAAAAGTATATTGAGAATTCGCCTAGAAAAGATATAAAACTTGAAGTCGCTGAAAAGCTGCTTAAAGAAGCAATAAAGTATCCAAACAGTTACAAAAACGTTACCGAGATGAAGAAGCGCAAGGAAGAAAAAAGGCAAGAGTAAAAACTCTTGCCGACTACCAAAGTTAGGGACTTTGATACGCTAATACCGCATTGCGGTAACATCTCTTTCGAGAATATCTTAATTATACACGTTTTCGAAAGATTTGTCAAATACAATTATGCAAAACTGATACTGTTATACTAATTTATAAAGTTTTACTCTTGTATCGAAAGTTTGGAACAATCCAACTTCGGTACATTTTTCGCAAAACCGTAAATGGCAAGCCTATTAAAGAAAAGTATTTAGGCAAGACAAATACTCGGCTTAATAAGTAGGATATGGCAAGGATTTCTATGAAAAACAAACCAAACAAAGTGAAAAAATAAGAGAGCAAAAAACTTTGCTCTCTCTTT
>CALGEU010000145.1 GCA_937881285.1 uncultured Clostridia bacterium
GGAACGACGGGGACTTTCGTTTTGATTGCAAACCTTGCCGTGCCCGTCTTGAATTCCGCCATATCCTGCGTGCCTTCCTTGTTGCGCGTGCCTTCGGGGAAAATGAGCAACTGCTTATTCGATTTGAGCACTCTCATCACTTGTTTGACGGATTCTATATCCGCTTCTCCGCGGCGAACGGGAATCGCACCCATTTTGTGCAAGAACCAACCTGCAATCGGATTTTGGAACAACTCGTATTTTGCAAGTGCGTGCGCTTCTTTTTTGAAAAGCACGAAATACGGAATCATGGAATCCATCTTCGAGTAGTGATTGCACGTGAAAAGTGCGCCTTTGACTTTCTTTGCGTTTTCAGCTCCGACAACTTTCGTTGGCCATACGAGCATCTGAATCGGGCGCAAAATTACTCTCAAAAATCTGTATATCGCAAAACTTTTTTCTGGTTTGTAATACTTCTTGATTCTTTCGAGAGTTTTTTGCGGCATATCACAACTATGTATGATAGTGCTAGGCTCTTTTTCGGTGTTCTGATGCGCTGAATCATCTTTTTTCGTCTTGATATGCACCACTTCTTTTACGTGTGCAACAACGTCGTCGATGCTCATAGACGTGGTGTCAACGTAGTCTGCGTCTTCCGCTTGTTTGAGCGGAGCGACGGCTCTGTGCGAATCGTTGTAATCGCGCTTGATTATATCTTGCAAAAGCGTGTCGAAATCCACTTCTTCGCCCTTTGCTTTGAGTTCGTCAAATCTTCTTTTCGCTCTCTCTTCGGGAGTTGCGGTAAGGAAAAACTTGCAGTTTGCGTCGGGAAGAACGAACGTGCCTATATCTCTTCCGTCAAGCACGACGTCGTGTTTCTTTGCAAAATCGCGTTGCAAATCGACCATCTTGTATCTGACGCAAGGAAGCGCGGAAATATCGCTTGCCGCTTTTGACATATAATGCTCGCGAAGATACGGAGTCGTATTCACGCCGTTGACGATAATTTGTTGAGCGCCGTCTTTGTATTCGACATCCATTTCGAGAGTTTCGAGCATTTTTGCCACTTTTTCTTCGTCTTTGACGTCTATGCCCTGACTTATGGCGTAATAAGCGGTTGCTCTGTACATTGCGCCCGTATCGAGATAGACGATGCCCAAATCCTTTGCCACCGCTTTTGCTATCGTGCTTTTGCCTGCGCCGGCAGGTCCGTCGATTGCTATATTTATCATATTTCCTCCGAAAAATCGAGAACTCGTTTTTCTTTCGTTCTTTTCGTTATATTTGCCGATTTTATATCGTTTTCGACATTCTATTCGGCTATTTTAGTTTTGTCAGTATCCAGACAAAAAACATTTTTCAGACTTCTGCGCCAGATTTTTTCAAAATATCGCGCGCCGCGCACACTCCCGTCGCAAACGCAAGTTGAAGATTGAAACCGCCCGTGAGCGCGTCGACGTCTATCGTTTCACCAACGAAATACAATCCGTCAACGTTTTTGCACTCGCAAGTGGGTTTCAAACCCTTTACGTCCACTCCGCCTGCCGTAACGATTGCTTCGGTGAACGGAGCAAGTCCTGCAACGTCAAAAGTGAGATTTTTGAGCGTATACACGAGTTTTTCGCGCTCCTGTTTGGTTATCGAATTGACTTTTTTGCTTTCCTGTATGCCTGCGCGCTTGATGACGTACGAGTTTAACCTTTCGGGCAAAAGCGCACGAGTTACGTTCTTTATATCCTGGTTTTTGCGCTCGTCGAAATCTCTCAATATACGTCTGTCAAGAGTTTCTTCGTCAAGCGCAGGTTTAAGGTCGAGCGAAAGCACAACCTTGTTTTTTCTGTTTATATACGACGAAGTCGTAAGCGCAATCGGTCCGGACACTCCCCTTTGCGTGAAGAGCATTTCGCCAAACTCGCTCGATATTTCCTTTTCGTTCTCGTCGTACGCCGTGAGCGTCACGTTTTTAAGGGATATTCCCTGCAACGACGATACGTTTTGCGCAAGGATAATCGGCACGAGTGCCTGTCTCGGTTCGACGATATTCAATCCGAAGTTCTTTGCGAATTTATATCCGTCGCCCGTCGAGCCTGTGGATTGATAACTGTTTCCGCCCGTAGCAACGATGACTTTATCGAAAGTTTCGTCTTTCAGGTCGGTTTTCACGACAAATCCGTCGTCCGCTCTTGCAACAGACAGAACTTCGCTGTTCAGCCTAACCTGCACGCCGCTTCTCTTCATCTCGATTTCAAGCGTCTTTATCACGTCGCTTGACTTCTG
>CALGEU010000146.1 GCA_937881285.1 uncultured Clostridia bacterium
CCGTCAACGCGTTTCCCGAAGAAAGCAAATTTTCTGATGCGGAATACGCAAACAAGGCGTACGCAATCTTTGCCAATGCGCTTAAAAAGAGTGCCACGACGAGAGCGTGCGTGTTTGCGACAAAGCACGAAGACGCAACTTTTTCGCTTATGTCCGCACTCGAAGACATGGGGCTCGTAACGAAGGTGGGCAAAGTCAATATGGACGAAGGCGCGCCCGAAAATCTCGTTGACGAAAGTGCAGAGCGCTCTGTAACCGAAACGAGAAATCTCATCGAAAAATCAAAGGCCTTTAAGCGTACGGGGTATATTCTCACGCCGAGATTTATCCCTTGCTGTTCAGACGAAACGTTGAAAGGGCTTGAAAATTTGCAAGAAGAGTTCGATTTGCCCGTGCAGTCGCACCTTTCGGAAAACTACGGAGAAATCGAGTGGGTGCTTGAAAACAGAGACGTCGATTTTTACGGACAAGGCTATGACAAATTCGGTCTGTTCGGAAAGTCAAAAATCGGAAAGAGAGTGCCGACGATTATGGCGCACTGCGTACATTCCGGCGAAAAAGAAATCGCGCTTATGAAAGAAAACGACGTGTTCGTTGCGCATTGCCCTGCGTCCAACGACAATCTTTGCTCGGGCGTTGCGCCGATAAGCGAATATCTCGAAAAAGGTTTGAAAGTCGGGCTCGGAAGCGACGTTGCAGGCGGACAAACGGAGTCGATATTCAGAGCAATTGTGGATGCTATTCAAGCGTCAAAACTCAGATGGAGACTGTACGACAAAAACGTGAAACCGCTCACTTTTGCAAACGCGTTCTATCTTGCCACGAAAGGAGGCGGCGAATTTTTCGGAAAAGTCGGAAGTTTCGAGAGCGGATACGAGTTCGACGCAGTAGTGCTTGACGATTCCGCGCTTTTGCATCCGCAACAGCTCGATTTGCTTCAAAGGCTCGAGAGATTTGCGTATCTTTCGGGTGACGTTTGCGGCGGTGTGGTAGCAAAATTCGTACAAGGCGAAAAAATTGCGCTATAATGCTTTTATATGACGCTTTTCATAAAAGCATCGGCAAAGACGAAAAAAACAAATTGTAGTTTTCAATAACGATAAAAGGGAAGAGAATATGACAAAAATCGCAGTCATCGGTATGGGACAGGGCGGAATGACCGCCGCAATCAAACTTGCAGAAGCGGGATACGCCGTTTCCGTGTTCGAGAAAGAGAAGCAAGGAAACGTAAGTTATCCGTGGAAAGACGATATTCGCGCGGAGATTTTCGGTCTCGTCGGATTGCCTATGCCCGATGAAAGCATTTATTGTCAAAAAAGCAAGTGGCTTTTCGTCTCTCCGAATGAAGAGTATTCGCTTCCCGTTCCGCCGTGTCCGCCCATGGAAGAAGTGTCAATATCCCGTCGCGGCCTTGCGGACTATTTTGAAAAACTCGCAACCGAAGCAGGATGCGACCTGCATTTTTCGACGGCGGTATCGTCGCTTGTCGTGAAAGACGACAAAGTTTGCGGAATCGTCGTGAACGGAAAAGAACAATTCTTCGATCTCGTGATTGACGCAAGCGGCATGAATTCGCCTTTCCGCGCGCAAGTTCCGAACAAATTCGGAGTGCAGGCAAAAGTGCTGCCGACCGACGTTATGTATGGGTATCGCGCGTTTTTCGATAAGGTTGATGGCGCTACGACGAGAGAAGAAGGCATAAATAGCACGCTCACGCTAAAACATCTCGGAGAGACCGGCATAAGTTGGTGCAATCTCAACGAAGACGGCAACGTCGACGTGCTTATAGGCAGAGTCGGCGGACTTGACGACAAACGGATCGAGAGCGCGATTCTTGCGCTGAGAGCGAGCAATCAGATTCTCGGCACGCATCTTATAAGCGAAAACAAAGTTGAGATTTGCCTTAGGATGTCCATTGCAAGGGCGGTTGCGGACGGCTACGTCGCAATAGGAGACAGCGCGTTTATGACTATGCCGCTCATGGGCAGCGGAATAGAATCGTCCATGAAAGCAGGCGCGATGTTTGCCGACTACGTCACTAAAAACAACGTCACGGATTTTGCGGCAAAGAACACGTGGGGCTTCTATCACGACTATATGACGCAATACGGCGCGGATTTTGCATTCGTTGACGTGCTTAAACGCTGGGCGCTGGCGCTCGACCCGAAAGTTATCGACTGGGTGTTCGGCGGCGGACTTATCGAAAAGAGCGACCTTGCGCTTGTCACAACCGATACGAGCGGCAACAAGCCCAAAATCCCCGCAAAGTCGATAGCGAAAAAGGTCTTTATTCTTCTCGGACATCTTCCGCTCGTATTCAAAGCGGCAGGGTGTCTTGCAAGAAGTTTGAAAGCGAAGAATATCGCAAAGAAAATTCCTGCGACTTACGACGAAAAGAAAGTCGCAAAGTGGGCAAAGAAATACGACAGAATTTTATACAAGAACAACTGATTGAAAAGAGTATGTACAAAATAGCGAGAGTCGGATTGCATCATTTCGAAGAACCGCGTCTGTCGGGCGAAAGGGGTAGCGGAACTATCTTCTTTTCGGGGTGCAATTTAAGGTGTTTGTTTTGCCAAAACTACGAGATTTCGCACGGCGGAAAGGGACTGGAAGTGAGCGAGCGCGAACTTATAGATTGCATGCTGTATCTAAAAGACAAAGGCGCGCACAATATAAATCTTGTGACTCCGTCAAATTATACAAATTTGCTTCAATCGACGCTTGAAAAAGCAAAACCGATAGTTAAACTGCCGATTGTGTGGAACAGCAGCGGATACGAAACGGTTGCCAATCTCAAAAAAATGGACGGACTCGTTGACGTGTATCTGCCCGATTTTAAGTATAGTGACGACGATTTGGCGTGGGAGTATTCGCATGCGAAAGGATATAGGGAAGTGGCTCTTGCCGCACTTGCCGAAATGCGAAGGCAACAGCCCGAAGACGTTTTCGATGATGACGGCATGATGCAAAAGGGCGTTATCGTCAGACATCTCGTTTTGCCTGGGAAAATCGAAAATACGGCGAATGCGTTCAAAGACATCGCAAGCGTTGACAAGGATATATTTGTGAGTGTTATGGGACAGTATTTTCCGACCGACAACGTAAAAAATCATCCGACGCTTTCAAGAAGACTTACGTCGGATGAATACGACGAAGCGATAGACGCGTTTTTCTCGGCAGGGTTGCACAACGGTTTTTCGCAAGACCTTGACAGTGCGACGGAAGAATACGTCCCCGATTTCGACTTGCAGGAAGTAAGGAATATTATAAATAAATATAAGCAAAATTAAACAATATATAGTGGTTTTTGCGTGAAACATACACAAATGCGACACGCATCGTGTGATTGAAAAAACTTTGAAAAAGTTGTCGAAAATCGGTTGCGCAAATCGGTCCGTTGTGCTAACATACTGTCAAATGTAAATCTTGGAGCAAGCGGTATGACTCAAAGCATTGTCAAACTCAAGAAAACCGATTTTGCAGCGCACGGCGTTGCGGGGGTTGCGTTTTCTTCCGACGACCGTTTTTGCCCCATTGATACGATAGTTGCCTAATTGAAGAAGTCCCGACGGACTTCTTTTTTTTGCGCTCATGCCGATAGCGATTGAGCGCGGGGGCGTAAGAAGACAAAACAAAATTATATACAGGAGAACGACAATGTCAAAAAATCAACTCGTTTATGACGTCAACGACAGACCGCCTTTCGGCAAATTGATTGTGTTTGCTTTCCAACAAGTGCTCGCAATCATGGCTGCAACCATCGCAGTGCCTACAATCATCGGTCTCCCCACGCAGATTCCCGCGGCAATCTTGGGCGCAGGTATCGGCACTATCGTATACCTTCTTTTCACAAAATTCAAAAGCCCGGTCATCATATCGAGTTCGTTCGCGTTTTTGAGTTCGCTCTCAACGGCGTTGGCATTCGGATATTGCGGAATCATTCTCGGCGGTATCCTTGCAGGTCTCGTTTACGTGATTTTGGCAATAATAATCAAGTTTGCAGGCAGCAAATGGGTGTCTAAACTCATGCCCCCTGTCATCATCGGACCGACCGTCGCAATCATCGGTCTTTCGCTTGCAGGCAACGCAATGGGCGACATCGTCACGGCAAGCGGCGCAACCGTCAACAGAGCGTACAACCTTGTCGCACTCTTCTGCGGTCTTGTGACGCTCATCACAATCTGCATTTGCTCCACTCAAAAGAAATTCAAGATGGGACGCCTTATCCCGTTCATCATCGGTATCGGCGCAGGCTACATCGTGGCTTCCTTCTTCTCGATTTTCGGATACTGCTTCAATGTCGAATATCTCAAGATAGTCAACTGGCAACCGCTCGTAAACAACTTCGCACCGCTTGGTGACGCGGCGGCAAGCGCAGGCGACAAAGTTCAGGCATTCTTTACGTATCCCGACTTCGCACTCATCGAAGCAATCAAAGAACTCGTCACGGGTAACGTAAGCCAGGCTGTTCAGACCGCAACGGGCGGCATCTCCACAACGCTCACTTGGGCTGGCGTCGGTGAAGTCGTACTTGCGTTCGTCCCCGTCGCACTCGTCGTCTTTGCAGAACACATCGCAGACCACAAGAACCTTAGTTCAATCATCGGAAAAGACCTTGTTGAAGGCGAACCCGGACTTTCCCGCACGCTTCTTGGTGACGGTGTAGGCTCTATGGCAGGCACGATATTCGGTATCTGCCCCAACACGACTTACGGTGAATCCGTCGGTTGCGTGGCTATCACCAAAAACGCTTCCGTGTCCACAATCTTGACGGCGGCAATCATGTGCATAATCTTGTCCTTCATCAGCCCCGTCATGGCGCTTTTGCAAACCATTCCCGCTTGCGTAATGGGCGGCGTGTGCCTTACGCTCTACGGCTTCATCGCAGTCAGCGGTCTCAAAATGTTCAAGGACATCGACCTTGGCGACAACAAAAATCTCTTCACGGTTTCCACGATACTCATCGCAGGTATCGGCGGCCTTGCAATCAAGATTCCGTATCACCTTACCGACAACGGTACTGTTGACAAGACCATAACCATCACTTCCATTGCAACCGCACTCATCCTTGGCATAATCGTTCACGCAATCATCAGCGCAATCGAGAAAAAACAGGGCGGCGACGGCAACGAAGAAGAAGTGAAGGAAGAGCCGCAAAGCCTTATCGCAGGCGCGGTCGCTCCCAAAGCGAAATTCGACGTCGGCGTTGACGAAGTCAAAGAAGTCGAACAAGAAGAAAAAGAAGAAGCAGTGCTCGAACAATTCCGCAAGGAAGAAAACGAAGCGCAAAGCGATATAAACGAATAAGTAAAAAGGAGTCAATTATGACGCAATACGAAAACGTACACATTCTCGACCATCCGCTCATCCGCCACAAAGTGGCAATCATAAGAGACAAAAACACTTCCACCAAACAATTCAGAGAAGTCATCGGGGAAATCGCAACTCTCATGGCGTTTGAAGCGTTCAAAGACGTTCCCACTCAAAAAATCGTAGTGGAAACTCCGCTCGAAACCGTCGAACAAACCGTCGTCAAAGAAAACTCGATTGCAATCGTCCCCATTCTCCGTGCAGGACTCGGCATGGTGGACGGCATACTCACGCTTTTCCCCGCAGCAAAAGTCGGACATATCGGAATGTACCGCAACGAAGAAACTCTTGAACCGCAAGAGTACTATTGCAAACTTCCTCAAGGCATCGAAGACAAAGTCGTTATGCTCGTAGACCCGATGCTCGCAACAGGTGGCAGCGCAATCGACGCAATCACGCTTCTCAAAAAACGCGGATGCAAACACATCAAATTCCTTGCCATCATCGGCGCACCCGAAGGAGTCGAAAAAGTTCACGCCGCTCATCCCGACGTTGAAGTTTACGT
>CALGEU010000147.1 GCA_937881285.1 uncultured Clostridia bacterium
TTTTTTTGCATAATAGCACACAAATCCGTGACCGCGGCGCAAGAAAACCGCCGTTGCGCTTTGTTCGGGATAGAGTTTTCTCAAATCCACACCGTCTTGCGTAACGTAGGCTATAAACGACACACTGTCGTCCTTCGTCATTGAAGAATCTACGTTTGCGACGATTTCGTTTCCCGATACGCTTGCAAACACCGCGTTTTGTGCGGCAAGCGGCATAAGCGTTTTGCCGTGACACGATGCGTTTATTTCTCCGACCGACAACACGACGTTGCCACATTCGGGGCAAACGTAAAACTTGCATTTGACGAGATTTGCCGTCTCGTTTTTATTTTCAGACACACTTCCGCGCAGAAACTCGTCAACCGACACTTCAAGCGCATTTGTGAGCGACGGAATAATCGAAACGTCCGGCAATCCCCTGCCTGTCTCCCACTTTGACACGGTCTTTTCGGACACTGCCAACCGATTTGCCAACTCTGCCTGTGTGAGAGACAACTTTTCTCTTTGAGTTTTTATAAGTTGAGATATTTCCATAAGTTTTCTCCTTCTCCACGATTATATCATCATGTCCGAATCGGTCAACCTACGCTTCGCAGAGTTATGGAAAAATCGACGACACAATCGGATTCATTTTTACTCAAATCGTTGAAAGCGCGTGAAAAATATGGTAGTATATAGAAAAAGAATATGAAAATACGGTTTGAAAAGTTGTAAACTGAGTAGATTTTGACATCGGGTTCTATTCCCGAGCAACCGCCATTGCCGTGTTTGACTTATTGCGAAACGATAAAAGCATAGTCGTTTTCTAAACTCTTCGGCTGTTTTGTTTAGTTGCAAAATTGCCACGGCATAACGACGATATTTTATTCTCTTTGCAATACGTCAAAAAGCAAGTCTTCCGTATTTTGGTTATCGTTGTGGCAGGAGCGAACCGTTTTTGCGTTGGCTTGTGCTATACGAAAAAGACGGTCATGCGCTTCTATAGCGCATTTTTTGTTGCAAAAGATAACTTTTTCAGGCGGTACGAGAGAAAAAAACGCGGTTTATCCGCAAAAAATACCGCCAAGGAGAAAAACAATGAAAAAACGCATTACAACTATTGTATGCACACTCTTGGTCGCAGTCCTGCTCTTCACGCTCGTTGCGTGCGGAGAAGAGACGAAACCGACCTTCACACTGACAATCAACTTAGACGGCGACGTCACCGTCGCAACCGTCACGGAAGGCGAGAATTATACTTTGCCTACACCTACCGGACGCGAAGGTTACGTGTTCGTCGGTTGGTACGAAGGAGAAAACCTTCTCGATTACACACTGACTCCGACGAAAAACATGACCATAGTCGGAAAATGGGAAAGATACGACGCTCTTGCGAACGAACTTAAAGAGTCTCTCAAAACTTATCTCGAAAGCGAAGCGTTTTCAAACTCGATTATAAACGCAAAAACGACGCAAGCGAGAGTTCCGCTTCTCTATCTTCGCTACGTTCAAGGCAACTTCTACACCGACGAAGTGGTGTTGCAATTCAAAAAATATCTCAATATGATTGACGGCGTCATCGAAGACGGCAAAATTAAAGACAGCCTTTTTGCAAATTCCGACGCAGGCAAACAAGGTTGGTACGGCATGCTCGACTTCATTTACAGTTGGAGTGCGATTTACAATCAATACCAGCAATGGTGCGCAGAATCGGGCAACACCGACACGTCTTACGCTCTTTATTTCGGCGCAATCAAGTCGTATATCTCAAATATCGACACTTATCTCTCGAACAGCAGCGTAAAATACACTTTCAAAGGCGAAGAAACCACTCAAGCCAACCTTTATTATAAAGGATACAATGCAATCAACAATATAACGAATGCGAATTATCGTCTCAGTTACGACGATTTCGTCGAACTTCTCTCACTCGTGGCGCAAGCAACTGGCAACACCGACGGACATCAGGCATTCCTTTCCGAATACGAAAAAATCGATTTTGAAACGATTGACGCCGCGGCAGACAAAAATACGCAATACGGCAAAATCAAACCGACGGTCATGGCTCTTTGGAAGAGTTGCTTGCCCGTGACTCAGGTTGCGTTCGGATATTCTGCAATCAACGTATCCGTTATCACGGCATACAATCTCGGCTTCAACCTTGAAACCACCGTTCCGTACTGCTCTGACTATATGCTTTCTTACTACGAAAAGGACGACGAAAACAACTTCAAAAAGAACGGCGGAACGCCAAACTGGGTCGGCTTTTCCGGAAGACCGCTCGCAGGTTCCGTTTTCCGCACCAACGAAAAATACGACGTGAAGTTTGAAAAAACCATGCAAGGATACTTCCCCTTTACCGACGGCTGGAATCAACCGCTCGACGAAATGATAAACATGGACAGACTTTGCAACTACTACAACCACACGCTCACCACAAACGCAAACGTCGATCCAAGATACGGTCTTCTGTACGGCTTTATGAACGGAATCGATATGGAACACTACGTGAAAGAAGTGTATCACTCTCAAGTTTGCAATGGCGAAGATTGCAAATACCATATTGACGAACAAGACGGACAAGTTTACAATATAGTCACTATGTGGAGAGAAACTCTCAAAAAAGACGAAACGACGGGCAAATACGTCATTTCGGGCAACGTCGACATGGCTGTTGCGATTGCTTATATCGCACACGTTTACGGAGTCGAAGCCCCCACTCCGCTCGGACTTTATTCGTCTTCGGTTGCTGTGATAACTCTTTGATATATCACTTAGCGATATACAAACAAAACCATAGTTCAGATTGCCGAAGATTGATTTTCGGCAATCTGCAAGGTGTGATATGAAATCTAAAATCGTTAAAATACTCGCCATATCGCTCGCGCTTTTGATGCTGGCATTTACCTTCACCGCCTGCGACAAAGTGTGGGGCAAAGACGAAACCGTAAGCGAACCGGGCTATCACGAAGTTGACGGAAAACGGCTTTCTTTCACGCTCGAATTCCGTGACACCGGTTCGGGCACGGAAATAAGCGACGGTGACAATTTCGCTCACGCCACCACCGACGGCACATTGATAAAATCGTGGCAGATAGATTGCTACGGCAACACGGTCTACGAATCTATCGTGAAGTATTTTGAAGACAAAAACGAAAGCATCACTTTCAGGCTTTCGCAGCACAAGTTCTATATGTTTCACGATTTGACGCTCGAAGACGGCACGACATACAATCTCGAAACCGTATACGTCGCCGCAGACGGCAAATACGCCATGTGTGCAAATTATCAATCGCTTTTCGGGGCGGACGAAGTTGCGGGAACGGTTGACGATCTTAAGGTTTTGGTGTTAGTATATAAGGGATGGCTTTATTAAGGCAGGATAGTATGAAAAAAGAAGTTTCGCTTTCAAAAATCAAAAGGCTCGCCGCCACAAAGGGCATGCAAGGCTGGACGGCCATGTTTGCGCTTCTGGCGATTATGTGCCTTGACCAATTCGTGTTGGAGATACCGTTTGAAAACGTGGTGTTTCCCGTTCTCGTGATATGCGCCGCATGTATGAGCCCCGCGAAAAACGCCGTGCTCGTTATTGCGTATTCCGTGATTTTCGAGATGAGTTGCATCGGCTGGTTTCCCACCGAACTTCCCCGCGTTCAACTTTGGCTTTTTGAAGTGATAGTCGGCTATTTCATGCCGCTTGCCTGCTACAAAGCGTTCAACAGAAAACACGAAGACATGAGCGTAATCTCTTACGCCGCAATCGCCGCAATGAGCGAGATTTTCTATTTCTGGGTGTCTGTTGTCGCAACGACTCTCATCTGGGGTGTGGACTTCGGTGCATATTTTGTAAGCGATATTCCCTTTGAAATCGCAGGTGCGTTTGCAACGTTTGCATGCGCTCTTCCCGTCGCGTTTATCTACAAACTCACGACGAAAGAAATCAATTTCAAAGTCAGCGGCAAGGTTCTTCGTCCTATGCTCGACGGCAAGGCCATGTCGATCTGATCTTGCATCGCTCAACAACGCCAATCACTCAAAAAGTTCGCATCTGCGGACTTTTTCTTTTGCAAAACCGCTATTCTAAATCGATATTTTTCCTAAACTTGCACTTCGGATAGTTTGAGCAACCATAAAACTGTCCGTATTTTCCTTTTCTCAAAACAAGTTTTCCGCCACAATTCGGACAAACGCCGTTTTCAAGCATCCAATGCTTTATTTTTACGTTTTGCTTGTGTTGTTCATCACTCATTTTGCTTCTGCTCTTTTCAATCTTATACGCAACATGCAATGCCTGAATGTCCGAAAACACTTCTTCACCACTATTGAGCTTTCCGGTCAACTCTTCAAGCGATATTACATCATCCGCTCGCACTTTTCTTATGTCTGACTTGACAAAAACGACCAATGATTTTATCGGAGTGTTTGGCGGCAAAACTTTCTTCAACGCGCATACGTGGGTTTTGTTTTGCATAATCGGATTATGAAAAGTTTTTATTTCACTATGCTTGTACTGTTTCCATTCTCTTTGATCGCGCAAACCATAAATCGCGCCAGTGAAACACTTTGTTTCAATCACAAAAACACCGTGTTTGTTCACGACAATTTCGTCTATTTGATGCGATGAAGTGCCTTCTTCGATTATAAAATCGAAAAACGTATAACAACCAAATCGCGACTCTCCTATTGTTCTGTTGACAAGATACTCTCCGCATTTTCCGACGTCTTCAAAATCCCTAAATCCCCAACGCCAATGCGCATTGTATCCAAAACGCATGGCTATCTCACACTCTTTTTTGTTAGCAAGCACCTTTTTCGCAATAAAATAGGCAATTATAATTACCGCTGCTTGCACGCCGAAAATCAATATCAAAACTCTGTCTACGCTCATATTGCCCCTATTTCAGTCCTTGAAAGCGGCGATCTCGGCTTTTGTCGGCATTGCTGTCATAGAGCCGTCACGGGATATTTGAATTGCGCAAGCGCGCGACGCAAAATCCAATGCGTACGCCATACTGTTCAAATTGAGTGTGATAATACCTTGTGACAAAAGATACAAAATCGAACCGATAAAACAGTCTCCTGCGCCTGTCGTGTTGACGACTTTCGCCTTGTATGCTTCTTGCGAAATTTTGCACAATTTTCTGTCGTATGCAACCGCTCCGTACGCGCCTTTCGTGACGATAAGAATTTTGCAATTCGACGCAACAGATAGCAGATTTTTTGCTTTTTCGTCATCGGTTTTGCCTTGTGACAACAAATCTAATTCTTCGCTTGAAACCTTGACTATGTCCGCAAACGGCAAAAATTCCCTTATCGCAATCACGCATTCCTGAACGCTGTTCCAAAGGTTTTCTCTGACGTTCACGTCAAAAGAAATCGTTGCGCCGTTTTCAATCGCGAGTTTTATTGCTTTCTCGTGTGCCGATTTTGATTTTCCCGCAAGTCCGAGCGAACAAAAATGCAAAACGTCCCCTTTTTGCAAACAATCGTCTTTCACGTCGTCGGCAGACAAATTCAAATCCGCCGTATTCTCTCTTTCAAAACGGAATTTCCTGTCGCCGTTTTCGTCTATATCGACAAACGCCAGTGCGGTTTTAAGAGATTTGTCAAACACGATATATCGGGTATCTATCCCTGCGGATTTGATTTGTTCAAGCAATAAATCGGCATATTCGTCTCCGCCGAGTTTTCCTAGATATGCACCGTCTCCGCCAAGACTTGCCACGCACGCGCACACGTTGCACGGTGCACCGCCGGCGTTTGGAACATAGCCGTTTTTTGACGGCATCATATCCACAAGGCACTCTCCTATACACAAAACTTTTGACATAAACGACGCTCCGAATGTTTTATGACACCATTATACTCCGTTTTCTGCAATTTTCAAGACAAATCGCAATTTGAACGACG
>CALGEU010000148.1 GCA_937881285.1 uncultured Clostridia bacterium
CCTTTTCTGTCTCCCGTATTCTTAACGGTCGCGACGACTCTTGCGCCGTTTTCAGTCCTTTCGACGCTTCCGCTCGTCTCGAACGTCGTGTAGGAAAGCCCGAATCCGAACGGATAAAGCACTTCTTCTTTCGCAAACGTCTCGAAATAGCGATAGCCGACGAATATATCTTCCTGATATTCGTTGTAGTCTTTGTATCCGAATTGATGAGACGACGGGTACAAATTGTAGTTGATTGCAATCGTGTCCGTAAGTCTGCCCGACGGATTGACCTTGCCCGAAAGCACGTCGCAAAGCGCGTGTCCGCTTTCCATTCCGCCCTGCCATGCAAGCACGATTGCGTTGATTCTGTCGCCGAATTTGTTTATCTCTTCAAAATCTATGACGTTGCCCACGTCGAGAACCAGCACCGTTTTTTCAAATATCGCGGTGACTTTGTCTATGAGTTTGAGTTCGTCAACGGTGAGATAATAACTTCCGTCTTTGAGTTTTTGCTCTCTGTCTTCTCCTGCCGCGCGACCTATCGTTATAATCGCAACGTCGCTTGTCTCAGCCGCATCCCAAACGGTGTTTTCGCTTATCGGCATCTCCTTGAACGAATACGGCCAGTGTCCCCAAAATCCTTCGTCGGGAACGTTTTGCTTGCACCAATCCAAGTAAATTTTGTCAAGTTTTTCGTTGATTTTTATGCCGCTCTTATTTTTCAATCCGTCGGCAAAAGTGACTTTGTACGGTGCTTTCACGTCTCCGCCCGAGCCGTATCCCACGCAAAACCAGTCGTATTGCGTGCGCCCGAACACCGCGACTTCCTGCTCGCTCTTTATGGGAAGCGTGCCGTCGTTTTTGAGAAGCACGATTCCTTCTGCGGCAAGTCTTCTCGCCCTGTCTCTGACGGCTTTGCTCGTCACTCCCATTTTGTTTCCGTCCATAGCGGTCTTTTGCGCCGTGGGTGAAAACAGATTGACTACCTTTGAAATGAAACTCATATTTTTGCCTTATATCGTCTTTTGCCTTTTGCGGCAATCGAGTATTAGTTGATAATTCTTTATAGATATATTGTATTTTATATTAAAGCAAATGTCCATACCCAAATTTGCCGATTTCAAAAATTATCCGCACTTACTTT
>CALGEU010000149.1 GCA_937881285.1 uncultured Clostridia bacterium
GTCGTTGCGTCGGGCTTTTTAAGGTCGCTGCCGAGTTTTGCGAGAGTTTTTGTGAAAGATACTCCGACGGATATGGTGAGTCCCGTCTTTTCTTTGACGGTTTTTCTCAACGTGTCTGCTATTGTTTTCCCGTCTCCGAACAGTTTTTCGCTGCCAGTAACGTCCAGCCAGCACTCGTCTATGCCGAAACTTTCCACTCTGTCGGTAAAAGACGTGTAGATTTCAAAGACCTGTTTGGAATATTTGACGTATTCGTCGAAATGCGGCTTGACAAGCACAAGATCGGGGCATTTTTGTTTTGCTTCCCATATAGTTTCCGCAGTCTTTACGCCTGCTTTTTTTGCGAGTTGGTTTTTTGCAAGAACTATGCCGTGTCTTGCTTTCGGATCTCCGCAAACGGCAAGCGGCATCCCGTCGTATTCGGGATGCAGTTTTTGTTCCACCGATGCGTAGAAATTATTAAGGTCGCAATGCAAAATTGTTTTTTCCACGATTTGATTATATACGATTTTGTCTTGCAAAACAAGCGGTTCTAGTTTATAATATGTCATAGAATTTTAATATCCGCGCAAATGCGTATCGCTATGCGCTTGCGCACAAGGAGTGTAATATGATTTTGGTCACGGGCGGAGCCGGCTATATCGGCTCGCATTGCGTAAGAGAACTCAAAGAGCGTAATATGGACGTTGTGGTGTACGACAATCTTTCCACAGGTCATATCGAATCCGTTCCTTCGGACGTTCCGTTTGTCAAGGGCGACATCTTTGATGTCGAACTTCTCAAAAACACTTTTGAAAAATACGGAGTGGACTCGGTCATTCACTTTGCGGCGTTTTCGCTCGTCGGAGAGAGTATGTCCAACCCTGCGAAGTATTATCACAACAACGTGGCAGGCACGCTTGCGCTTCTCGACGCGATGATTGCAAGAGACGTGAAATATCTTGTTTTCTCGTCGTCGGCGGCAACGTACGGAGACTGCGGAGACGGTCTCATCACGGAAGACAGTCCGCAACATCCCACCAGCGTTTACGGACAGACCAAACTCATGATGGAGCAGTTCATGCAGGACTACGACAAGGCGTACGGTCTCAAATACGTCGCGCTTCGTTATTTCAATGCGGCAGGCGCGCACAAGAGCGGCGAAATCGGTGAAGCGCACAATCCCGAATCGCACCTTATTCCGATAATTTTGCAGGTTGCAAACGGCACGAGAGACCACATCGGAATCTTCGGAGAAGATTATCCCACGCCCGACGGCACTTGCGTGAGAGACTACATTCACATCACCGACCTTGCCGACGCACACATACGCGCTCTCGCATATCTCAAAGCAGGCGGAAAATCTACGCACTACAATCTCGGCAACGGCAATGGTTTTTCCGTCAAACAAGTCATCGATATGACGGAAAAAGTTACGGGACTTCCCATCAAACGCACGATAGAAGGACGTCGTCCCGGCGACCCTGCAACGCTTGTCGCTTCAAGTGAAAAAATCAAGCGCGAACTCGGTTGGAAGCCACAATACGACAGCCTTGAAAGCATAATTTCGTCCGCATGGAAGTGGCATTCCACTCATCCGCACGGATTTGAAAAATAATTTGCATTAAACGCATTATCGCACAGTATAAGCGACGTTTTCGTCGCATAAGGTATAAAAAACGACCGTAGGGGGACACGCGTATGTCAGTGAAGAAAGCAATCATTCCTTGCGCAGGGTTCGGCACGAGATTTTTGCCCGTGACGAAAGTTTTGCCAAAGGAACTTTTGCCTATCGTGGACACGCCCGCTTTGTCGTATATCGTTGACGAAGCGGTGGCAAGCGGCATAGAAGAAATCGTCATCGTCATATCTCCGCAAAAGGAAGATATAAGACGTTTGTTCGAGCCGAACGTTGCGCTCAACGCAAGACTCGAAGAAGTTGACGACAAAGAGTCGTATTTGCTTGCCAACAAGCCTATAAATGCAAAAATATCGTTCGTCACGCAAGAGACGATGAACGGCAACGGCAACGCCATTTTGCTTTGCAAAGAATTCGCAAACGGCGAGCCTGTCGCTGTGCTTTTCGGCGACGACGTCATGTATTCGGGAAGCGCAACGCCCGTCACGAAACAACTCATCGACGCTTATGAAAAGACGGGCGGAACGATAGTCGGATGTCAGCAAACGCCAGAAGACGTGGCAAGACGTTGCGGAGTTATGATTGTCGACAAGCCCGTTTCGGACAAGATAACCAAAATCAAGGGCATAATCGAAAAACCGCAGGGCGAAATTCCGAGCAAACTCGTGTCTCTCGGAAGATTTATTCTTTCTCCCGACATATTCGACGCAATAGAGAAAACGCCCGAAACGAAAGGCGAAGTGTATCTCACCGAAGCCATAAATCTGCTTGCGGAGACGAAGGGTGTATACGCTTGCGAATTCGAAGCGAGAAGATACGATATAGGCAACAAAGAAGGTTATCTCGAAGCCACGATCGAATACGCACTCAGAGACGAGAATCTCAAAAAGAATTTCAAAAAATACATCGAAAGCATAAAGGCGTAAAACGCAATTGCTTTCACAACGAAACATTGTTTGTCGTATCTGCGTTTTCGGCGTTTGAAAGCGCAGATATGCGACTATAAACGAGCAACGAAAATGCAAAAGACGTGTGATATATGCAGACGCAGGGCGGCGGAAATGTTCGACCGCGTGACAGAAAACGGAAAAACCGTCGAGTACGCTTATTGTCGGGCGTGCTACACGTCGTTGCTCAAAGACGGCAAAACGCCGAGCGAAGAAGCGAAAAAACGCATCGCGAGAATAGGCAAAGAATGCGACGTATGCGGATACACGCAGGAAGAATTCAAAAAAACGTTTCTTTTCGGATGTCCCGAGTGTTATACGCAAATGCGGGATATAGCCGTTGAAAGCGCGCTGAAATCACAGGGTATGACGTATGCGGATTTGAGAAATCCGAGACGGGATTTTTTAGGGCGCGGAATGGATATGCAAAGCACGCTTTTTGCGCAAAAACGAGAATTAAATCGATATTGCGAAGAAAAACGAATTCTCAAAAGCGCAAACGAATGCACTTTGCTCGAACTTGTCGAAAACAACGTCGTTTCGTCTCGCATACGACTTGCAAGAAACGTGCGCGGACTCGAATTTCCGCGCAATCGCAAAACGGTTGACGAAAGAGACGTAAATCTCATAAACGGTGCGTACGCAGCGGCGCAAGGGTTGTTCAACGCAAGGCTTTTGCCTATGCGAAAACTCGGAAAAGACCAGAAAAAAGCATTGATAGAACGCCACTTTATCTCGCTTGCGCTCGCAAACAACGACGTCGGCGCGGTCATCGTCGAAGGAGACAAAAAGTACGGCGGCGTGTCCGTTATGGTCAACGAAGAAGACCATATAAGGGAACAATGCGTCGTTGACGGCTTCGACCTTCACGGTGCGTACGGAAAGTTGAAAGAGTACGACGACAGGCTGCTCGACACGTTGCCCGTCGCATACGACGACGAACTCGGTTTTCTCACGGCGTGCCCGACAAATCTCGGCACGGGGATGCGCGCTTCGGTTATGCTGTTTTTGCCTGCGCTCAAAAGAGCGGGCGCAATCGAAGACGCACTCAAAACGTTCAAGAGCGAATTCGGTTTGACCGTACGCGGCGTTTTCGGCGAAGGCAGCGACGCTATGTACGATATGTATCAAATATCGAATTCGCGAACGCTTGGCGTGACGGAAGAAGAGATAATAGAGCAGGTGGAGCAGGCGGCAGTGAGAATGTGTTATCTCGAAAGAGTCGCGCTCGAAAAACTTGCAAAGGAGCAACAAACAAAACTTCTCGACGGCATATCGAAGAGTTATGCGGTGCTTAAAGGCGCGTACGCGCTGTCCGCACAGGATTTGATGAAGTTGCTCGTTGACGTCAAAATGGGCGTCATACTGGGCGTTTTGCCCATAAAATCAACTCAAAAACTTGACGAGACGATATGGTCTTGCACGTCGTCCGCACTGAAAATAGTTGCGGGCGAGTCGAGCGAAGAGCGCGACAAATTGCGTGCCCGTATCGTCAGAGACATACTTTCGGAGACAAAATGATAACTTACTCGCACAACGCACAACAGGTTATGGAAATCGCGCAGGAACTTGCCGCTCGCACG
The DNA here is from genome assembly GCA_937881285.1 of uncultured Clostridia bacterium. Lineage (GTDB taxonomy): Bacteria > Bacillota > Clostridia > Christensenellales > CAG-917 > CAG-475. The sequence goes on from CALGEU010000149.1 coordinate 4,149, forward strand.
GGCGGTCTCGTTTGCACGGAGCATTTGCTTTACGGATTGCTTGCGTCCGACGGCTCGAGCGCGCAAAGATTGCTCAATCAATGCGGAATATACGAAGGAGACGTGATTTCCGTATTTCAGCCCATGCCTATGCGCAACAACGTGCAGATGTCGTCAAGAGCGAACAACGCTTTTGCGGGAGCAAGAGAAATCGCGCTTCGACTGGGCTCGCCAGCGGTTGGCACGGAGCATATTTTGTACACGCTTCTTGACGAAACGAGTTCGGTTGCGGTGCAACTCATACGCTCGTTCGGCATAGACCCCGAAAGCCTGCAAAGGCTTGCGTACGGAGCGATAGTGTCGGGCGGCGGCGCGCAACCCAGCATGTGCGGAGC
>CALGEU010000150.1 GCA_937881285.1 uncultured Clostridia bacterium
GAACTCAACGACGAGTTTTATGAAAATCTCGAAGAAGCGTTGCTTACGGCTGACGTAGGCATAACGGCAACCGAGAATCTCATCGAAGAACTCAAAGACGAGATTTTCAAGCGCAAAATCAAAAAGCCCGAAGACGCAAAGAGCGTTCTTGCCGAACTTATGGTCGAAGACATCGATTACGACGTGCCGGAATACGAATATCCGCTCGTGATTTTGCTTTCGGGTGTGAACGGTGTCGGAAAAACGACGGCAATCGGCAAACTTGCGCACAGATTCAAAGAAGAAGGCAAATCCGTCGTCGTTGCGGCGGCAGATACGTTCAGAGCGGCGGCAAGCGAGCAACTCGAAGTGTGGGGGCAGCGTGCAGGCGTGCGAGTTATACGTCACAACGAAGGTGCAGACCCTGCGGCAGTCGTCTTTGACGCGATTTCGTCTGCAAAGGCAAAAGGCAACGACGTTGTGCTTATCGACACTGCAGGCAGACTTCACAACAAGAAAAATCTTATGGCGGAACTCCAAAAGATTTGCAGAGTGGTTGACAGAGAACTTCCGAACGCAGATTTCCGCAAATATCTCGTGCTTGACGCAACGACGGGACAAAACGCGGTTTCTCAGGCGCAGATTTTCAGTGAAGACATCGACACGGACGGCATCATACTCACAAAACTCGACGGCACGGCAAAAGGCGGCGTTGTGCTTGCAATCAGTGAAGAGTTGGGACTTCCCGTCGTATACGTCGGCGTAGGCGAAAAAATCGACGATTTAATTCCGTTCAATGCGAAAGAATTTATCGACGCATTGCTGTGAAATTATCAGAAACGACTAAAAATAAAGGCGGAACACGTTTGTGCTTCGCCTTAACTTTTTGATTGACTTTTCTTGTGTTTTTTTAATATTTAATAATAAAACACAACAATATTTAACTGGTGTTTAGCAATTTTGCTTGACACCCTTTTTATTTCGGAGTATTATAGTGTCAAGTAAATGTGTTTGACAGGTGCAATATGGACAGATTTGAAGTTTCAATGCTCAGGAACTACTACGGTGCGCTCCTGACACAAAGACAAAACGATATGCTCGTGATGCATTACGACGAAGATTTGTCTTTCGGTGAAATCGCGTCCATTTGCGGCATATCCCGTCAAGCCGTTCTCGACGGAATCAACAAGGGTGAGAAACACCTTGCGGAATTCGAAGAGAAGTTGCACTGGGTTGAAAAAGACAAGCGTATCAATAGTCTACTTGACGATTTGACCCTTGCCATAGGCAAGGATGAGACCAAACAATCGGCGTGCATTGCCGAGATCAAGCGTATATTGGTGGAATAATGGCATTATTTGAAAGTCTTTCTGACAGAATGAATCACATCTTCTCGAAACTGCGCAACAAGGGCAGGTTGACGGAACTTGAAATAAAACAGGCGATGCGCGAGATTCGCGTTGCGCTTTTGGAAGCGGACGTAAACTACAACGTCGTGAAAGACTTCACGGCAAAAGTGAGCGAAAAGGCACTGGGAGAAGACATTCTCAAATCTCTCACGCCTGCGCAACAAATAGTTAAAATCGTCAACGAAGAACTTTGTGCCCTTATGGGCAGCACTCATCAAAAACTTGCTGTAAGCGACAAACAACCCACGATATATATGATGTGCGGTTTGCAGGGCGCAGGCAAGACCACGATGTGCGGAAAACTTGCGACTTATCTCAAAAAACAAAACAAAAAGGTTTTGCTGGTCGCAGGGGATATATACAGACCTGCCGCGATTCAGCAACTAAAAGTTGTTGCGAGCAAGGCCGGTACGGAATGTTTCGAGATGGGGCAAATCGATCCCGTCAAGATTGCAAAAGCGGGCGTTGAATACGCACTCAAAAACGGTTATGACACGATGATAATCGACACGGCAGGCCGTTTGCATATCGACGAGACGCTTATGGACGAACTTGTCAACGTCAAGAAAGCAGTCAATCCAACAGAGATTTTGCTTGTGGTTGACAGTATGACGGGACAAGACGCGGTCACGGTCGCAGATACGTTCAACAAGAAACTCGATATAACCGGCGTCATAATGACGAAACTTGACGGCGACACTCGCGGCGGAGCGGCACTTTCCATAAAAGCCGTAACGGGCAAGCCGATTAAATTCAACGGCACAGGCGAGAAGATGGAAGATCTCGAACCGTTCCATCCCGAGCGCATGGCGTCGAGAATACTCGGCATGGGCGACGTGCTCACGCTCATAGAAAAGGCGGAGCAGGCTATATCTCAGGAAGACGCTCTCAATCTTCAAAAGAAACTGAAAGAAAATTCCTTTGACCTTGAAGATTATCTTAGTCAACTTGAAAGCATGAAGAAGATGGGCAATCTTTCCGACATGATGTCGATGATACCCGGCATGTCGGGCAAGTTGAAACAGGGAGCGCAAATAGATGAAAAACAAATTGCCAGAACGAAGGCTATCATTCAATCGATGACGCCCAAGGAAAGACACAATCCCGAACTCATCAAAGCGTCGCAGAAAAAGCGTATCTCCAAGGGTAGCGGCACGAGCATACAGGAAGTCAATCAACTGCTCAAACAGTTTGAAGCGGCAAAGGATTTGATGGCTCGTATGCAGAAGGGCGGACTTAAAGGACTTCGCGGTCTGAAAGGACTTTTCTGACAAAACATCAAACAAAACGGCGCAACTATTATAAAAAACGCCGAAAAATAGAAATATATAACAAAAATATATAACAAAAACAACTTTACACACAAGGAGAATCAACACTATGGTTAAACTTAGACTCACCAGAATGGGCGCAACCAAAGCACCTTTCTATCGCATCGTCGCAATGGACTCTCGCAAGGCAAGAGACGGCAAATACATTGACCAAATCGGTTTCTACAATCCCGTTTCCGAACCCAAGCAAATCGTCATCGACGCAGACAAAGCAAAAGAATGGCTCGCAAAAGGCGCACAACCCACCGACACAGTTATGGGTCTTCTCGTTTCTCAAGGCATCGTCGAGAAAAAGTAATTGGTGACTTCAAATGATTGAACTGGTCGAATATCTCGTCTCGTCACTCGTTCCCGACGGAGATTATACCGTCGAGATGAGAGACGGCGTCAATGCAAACGACATCGTAGTCACGATTGCAAAAAAGGACATCGGCAAGGTTATCGGCAAGCAGGGCAGAATTGCAAAGGCAATCCGCACTCTCGTCAAATCCGCCAGTGCAAAAAGCAACGTGAAATACAACGTCGTCATTGAAGAGAAAAATGAAATCTGAGTTGACTATCGGAAAGGTTCTGAAACCGCGCGGTCTGAAAGGAGAATTGAAGTTTGAGACTTATTCTTCCGATCCCGCACGGTTTTGCGACCTAAAAAAACTCAGTATCGACAAAACGGAATACACCGTTTTGCGCATTAGCATCGAAGGAAACGTTGCATATTGCGTGCTTGACGGCGTGGACAGTGTCGAAAAGGCGGAAAGTCTGCGTGGAAAACTCGTGACGTGCAACAGAGACGATTTGCCCGCACTTGACGAAGGAGAACATTACATCGTGGACATGATAGGTCTTGCAGTCGTTGTAAACGGCGAAGTGAAAGGCAGAATCAGCGATATATTGCAATACGGTTCTGCTGACGTATACGTCGTTAAAAACGGCGACGTGACGTTCAGTTTTCCTGCAATAAAGGGCGTTGTCAAACAAGTTGATATTGACGCCGGAAAAATCGTCGTCGACGATTTTCTCTTTGACAGAGTTGTCGTCTACAATTGATGCTTTATCAAGATTCGGCACATTAGATAGCCGAATTTTTGTTGTATAGAACAATTCGACGTAATATATCGTTTTATATAATGAATTTCAACAAATCCGTCGGTTTTTCGGCGGTTGCAGGTGAAAGGAATGAGATTTGACGTTCTTACGATTTTTCCCGAATATTTCGACGTGCTCCGCGTGAGCCTTCTCGGCAAGGCAATCGAAGGGGGCAAATTTGACGTTCACGTCACGAATATCCGCGATTTTTCAAAGGATAAACATCTCAAAACCGACGATACGCCTTACGGTGGCGGTGCGGGAATGGTTATGACTCCCGATCCGATCGTCAGCGCAATCGAAACAATCGATCCGCATCACGAAGCGTGGAGAATCTATATGTCCCCACGCGGCAAGCGTCTCGATCAGAAAAAAGTCGAAAGCCTTGCCAAAGAGAAACGTATACTCATTCTTTGCGGTGATTACGAAGGCGTCGATCAACGCGCGCTCGATATTGCCGTCGACGAAGAGTTGTCGATAGGCGATTACGTGCTTACCGGCGGAGAATTGCCCGCTCTCGTGACAATAAACGCCGTTGCAAGATACGTTGACGGGGTGCTCGGCTCGGACGAATCGACGAAAGAAGAGAGCTTTTCAAACGGGTTGCTCGAATATCCGCAGTACACTCGTCCTGAAAATTACAGGGGATACAAAGTCCCCGAAGTGCTTCAAGGCGGCAATCATAAGGACATCGAGAAGTGGAGACTTGAAAAATCTCTTGAAATCACGATG
>CALGEU010000151.1 GCA_937881285.1 uncultured Clostridia bacterium
CGTCAAAATACGACGAGAGCGTGACGGCAAGCGTTGAAGTGACCGTCGTGAAAGTCGCCCCCACCGAACTTCGAGTGTCGGGTCCTGCCGTGACGACTCCAAACACAAATACGAAATTCACCGCAAAACACATGCCGCAGTACTACGAAGACGACGTGACGTGGGAAATAGTCAGCGGAAAAGGCTCTATATCGAGCGACGGCGTTTTTGTCAACAAAGGCTTCGGTACGACGGTGATTCGTTGCCGTTCCACACTCGACCCCACGCTGTACGTGGACAAAACCGTCGAGTCTAAACTGTTTTCGGACGCATACAGTATGGTGAGAAAATTTATGGGACACGGCGGACTGTCCGCACTTCTCGGATTCGGCATATTCGGCACGCTGTTGCTTCTTTCAAAGCACAAATACAACGCGTTGATTTTCACTGCTCCGCTCGGATTTATATACTCAGGTTTTTCCGAACTCATTCAGAAATTCACCCCGGGCAGATTCTGCACGATAGCGGACGTTCTCATCGACTTCATCGGCACGCTCATAGGCATGGCGATTGCAATCATACTCGTTGTTCTCGTGTGCACTATATGGTGGCTTGCAAACAAGAAAAGTTTCAAAAACATGCTGTACGAGTGGCGTTTGCTCACATTCTCGTCCGCTTTCAAAAAGACATACGTTCAGGAAGAATACGCTCTTCCCGTCGCACTCTGTGACGACGTCGACGAAAAAATCTACGTTGACGACGCACTAACCGTTGCGGCAAGCGACGTTGACGAAACGAACGAAAAGTAAACGGTGACAACCAAAATATCGAAACACAAAAACGCGACGACGCAACGTCGCGTTTTTTTATATCCAAGAATTTCGTTTCGGGTATAATCGCACGCTTTTTCGGCAATAATTCCGCACATGGAAAAAGCAAATTATTCTTGCGAGCATGCTCTTGCTCCTTTCGTTTCAACGCTTTTCAACGCCGTCACCGAGCGTGACGACCGTCCCGTGGTAATCGTATGTTTCGGCACTACGGCAATATCGGGAGACGCACTCGGCCCTATGGTCGGATCTCTTCTCGTGGACAAATACGACGTCCCTGCGTTTGTGTACGGCACGCAGGAAAACACCGTCAACGGCAAGAATATGAAAGACTGGCTGTCTTTTATAAAGACCGTTCACGAAGGTGCGCTTTTCGTTGCGGTCGACGCGTCTTTGGGCAAGAAAGACAAGGTGGGAGAAGTCGTGATACGCGAAGACGGCGTGTGTCCGTCCGGCGTAACAGGTAAAACAAAACGCTTCGGAGACATAGGAATTTTGGGCATAGTCGCGCAAAATCACGGAGACGCGCTTATGCAACTTATGACCGTATCGCCACTTAACGTATCCGCTTTGGCGGATAAAATCGCGATTTTGATAAAAAATGCCGTTTAAGCGCAAAAACAGCCCGTCAAAACGACGGGCGTTTACATCTTTTAACTATAAAAATTTTTGCGATTTATATTGCATATACTCTCTTGATAGATTATAATATTGAGTACCACAAAAGCGCATACGCGCACACGCACGGATAAAGGAGCATAAATGGCTAACATTCTTTCGGCAAGCGTTCCGTACGCCGATATAGCGTTCTTCGCAATACTGGCACTCGGGTTGATACTCGGCATAATCAGGGGCTTTTCAAAATCGTTCAAAGGCTTCTTTCTTGCCGTTGCGATTATGTTGGCGTCTTTGCTCATCATCTCCCCGACTTTCGAGCCCGTGCGCAACATCGACGTGTTCAACAAAATGGACGACTCCATATCTGCGTCGATAGAAAGCAAGAACGAGATGTTCTCCACTCCCATTTACGTGGAAAAATCCGAAGACGGCGCTTTGTCGTACTGGGTGGACGTGACCAAAGACGGAGAAACGAAGCGCGTTTTGCTTGAAAATTCGATGGGCAGCGACGTGGCTTCCACACTGAAAGGCAAAGTCGCAATCTGGCTTGCGAAATCTTTCATAACCGAAGACGGACAGACGATAGGCTCTGTTGCGGGAACGTTTATATCCGACCTTATCGTTGCGATTATCATGTTCATTGTGTATTGTCTCGTGTTGTGGCTGATATGCTTTTTGCTTCGCAAGATATTTGCCGGCATGCGCAACTCCGAAAGCGGCGCGCTCAAAGCAATCGACCGTATATTCGGCGCAATTATATCGCTTGCGTTCGCACTCGTTTTCGCACTTCTCGTTCTCGCGATTCTGAGTGCGCTCAAAGACAAGATTCCGCAAGTGGACGAATATCTGACAAACTCAACCGTTTGCGGATATTTCTATCTCAACAATCCCGTCGCAACCCTGTTCCACAAGATATTCGGCTGACAACGCACTCGCGCGCTCTTAAAGGGGCGCGTTTTGTTTTTTATAGGAGCAATATATGAGAGTTCTCAAAGGTACGCTTACATTTATTCTCGGCATGGTGATAGGCATCATCCTTTTCGTGCTTGCAATCGGCGGCGCGGTTTTTGCCGTCGGCTCGTCTATGACGGTCGGACAGTTGCAGGAATCGCTGACGCAGGAAGAAGTCATAGCAAAAGACAGCGCGTTATACTCGCAAAAACTTCTCGATGCCATAAAGAGCATCATCGGCGACGTGAAAGATATAAAATCGCTCAGTCTCAAAACGCTTTACGAACACTACGGAATATCCGTTCTCAACGGCATAAGCGGCATCGACTTCACCGAAAAGGAATTTTATTCTCTTCCCATAAGCGAACTTATCGACGACACGTCGAAAATCGTCAACTCGTTTACGCTCAGCGATATAAGCAAAATCGCAGACGTGGATTTTTCGTCTTACGGCTTGCCCGTGCTTGACGACAATCTGAACAACAACGTCAAGACCGCAATCGACAACATTATGTCTTCTCTCAACGGAGATTTGACGATACGTTCGATAAACGACAAATTCGGCATTGATATAGGCGTGGGCGAAAACGCGCTCCTTGCCGCAGTGCAGGACGTTGCTTTGTCAAACTTCGGCTCGGTCGTAAACGCAATGATGCTTGACAAGATTCTGAACGTCGATTCGGACACCTTCGTGAAAGTCGGTGAAAACGACGTTTACGTCAAGGCGGACAGATACGACGTCGTGTCAAACGCAGACCTTCAAAACTCCGCTTACACCGCTCCAGTAGGCGTTGAAACATACATCGCGGGCGCAACGGACACCGACAACGACGGCACTGCCGACACTCTCATTGAAAAAGAACTCCGCTTCGTGAAGAAAATCACGCAGGATACCGACGGCAACGAAGTTGTGAAATACGTCGTTGACAACTCTTGCTATGCAAGCGATTTCGACGCCGAAACCAACGAAAAAGAATTCTATCGCCACGTTCAATACGAAAAATATACCGGCGCAAGCGACGAATACTTCGTCTTGTCCTACGCAAACAAAATCGTGGAAGTCGGAAGCACGAGTTTCACGCTTTACACAAAAGGTTTCCTGTCTCTTAACGACGTTTACGTATCAATCGGCGGAACGGTCGTTCCGTTCGGCGCAGGCGTGAGCGGCGCAAAGATAACTCTCGGCTCGACTCTCAGAAAGACCGAAGAAGGCACTTTTGAAAATTCCGAACGCTACTTCGTATTCGACGTCCCCGTCGACAAAAACACGAAACTTCGCGCTTTTGAAGACGGCGATATTCCCGTCTA
>CALGEU010000152.1 GCA_937881285.1 uncultured Clostridia bacterium
CGCCGCCGTGCAAATAAAACTCAACCGTGTCTTCGCCCGTGTACGCGCGCTTTGCGGGAAAATATACCGCATATCCCTTGTCGCAAAACTCACCTGCGTCAAACGTACCGTAGTTCATATAAAGCGGCGTCCATTGTTGTTTTACGCCGTCGGGCATGACGAAAGATGCGTCTTGTGACGCTTTCTTGTGTGCGAAAATAAAAATGGCATCGGCGATGCGAAGTGCTTCGTTGCCCGAAACACGTACAATGCCGATACCACCTGCACCTATCGGTGACGAAATTGCTGCTATTGTGCTCATTCTTTTCAGAATCTCTTTTTGCCGCCGAAACTCTTGAATTTGGGCGGGCCCGATTGCGTTGCGGGTTTCACGAAATCGTCTTGTTCGGTGAAATATCCGCGATAGACTTTTCCGTCCGGGGCTTCGGGTTCTTCAACGCGCGGTTTGCGTTCGCGCGGTCTGTCGTCTCTGCGTCCGCCTTTTTTGAAGTCACGGTCTTTGCCGTTTCTGCGACCGTCTTTGCGGGAATCTTTGCGCGGTTCTCTTTCGCCGTTCTTGATGGGGCGTTGGTCTTTGAGTTCAACTCCCTTCGGAATGATGACGATGTATCTTGCCGGTTCTTCGCCTTCGCTTTCGGTGGTTGCGATTTCGCTGTCCGCAAGCGCGCTGTGAATGATACGTCTTTCAAACGGATTCATCGGTTCGAGCGCGATTTTTCTTTGCAAACGAACGGATTTTTCTGCAAGTCTCAACGCAAGAGCGGTGAGTGTTTCTTTGCGTTTTTCGCGATAGTTTTCGCAATCGACGACGACTTTTTTGAAGTCGCATTTTTGTTCGTTAAGGAAGGTGAGCGCAAGATACTGGAACGCGTCGAGTGCTTCCCCCCTGTATCCGATGGCAACGCCGCTGTCGTCGCCCGCTATGGTGACGTAAAGCGTGCCGTTCTTGTCTTCGACGGTGGCGCGGGACACCAAGCCCATACGCTCGAGAGTGCCGTTGAAGAACTCCGCCATCTTGTCTTGCGTGCTGTCCTTGACGGTGACTCTCACCTTTGCTTTGGAGAAAAGCCCGCCTTTTTGAAGGATTTCCACGTCGACTTTATCTTTTGACACACCGAGTTCCACAAGTGCTTTCTCAACTGCGAGATCCACCGATGAAGCCTGTGTTTCTATCGATTTTTCCATTTTTACTCCTATCTTTTGGCAACGCCCGATTTTCCTTCTCTGCTCTTGTCAACCAACTTTGCGATAAGGTTGAACGTGAGTTGGAACAAAATGGCGCACGCCGAACTTGTAAACATATAAAGTGCAAAAGCACCCGAATAGAAGATTGCAAACACGCCTATCATGAGCGGCATGATATATTGCATCATTTTTGCGGTTTGTTGCTGTGCCTTTGCTTTGTCGGCATCTTCGCCCTGTACCGTTGCGGCGGGTGCTGCAGGTGCCTGACCGTTTGCTTTGTTGAGCAACGTGGTCGAAAGAATGGACAGTGCTATCGACAACACGGGGAGAATGAGAAGACCGTTCCATTTGCCGTTTTTGCCGTAGCCGCCCGTGCCAAGCAACTTGCCCATGACGTCGTTGTATTCGTCAATGGTGATACCGGTGAGTTTTGACGTAGCCATACCCTTTTGTCCGGTTACGGTTGCAAAATCGGGCACTGCTTCTGACCAGTTGTCCGAAACAAAGATGTTCTTTATCCACAACCAACTTCTGATTTTCACCTGGTCGGCGGAATAATAAACGTCATAAACCGCTTGTTGTGCGTTTTCCTTTGCTTTTGCATAGAAAGTCGCGCCGTTTTCGGTCTTTGCAATGTCGTCGACGTCCCATTTGCCGTCGCCGTTATCGACGATGACGCCCGCCCACTCTTCGCTGTCTTTCGCTTCTTCGATTTGCTCCGCAATGGATTGATTGTATGCGTTGACGCATTCTTTGTAGTCTTTTGCAAACTGGTATCCGACCATTTGTCTGAATCCCGCGAAAACGACGAAGAACACCACGAACGTTACGATTGTGGGCAAACACATACCCATCGTGGAGTATTTCTCTTTCTTGTAAAGAGCCATTTGTTCTTGTTGAAGACGCTGTTTGTCGTCGGCGTATCTTGCCTGCAAAACTTCCAGTTGCGGCTTCATGCGTTCCATAGCCTTTGCGTTCTTTCTGGCAATAATTTTCTGCCATACGTCGAGCGGCGAAAGAATGAGACGCAGAATGACCGTGAACAAAACGACCGTCCAGCCGAAACTTGCCACTCCGCCGCCCAAAGCGTTGTTGATGATTATCATAAACTTCGCCATGAAGTGCGTGGGTTCGCTTACGGTCTCGCCTGCGACGCTGTACGAGTTGTCACTGTTGCAAGCGACCAAAATACAGCACAAAATCGCGAGCATCGCCGCGATAAGATATATCTGTATTTTGCGCCTTTGCGGGTAACTCAAATTAGCCATTTGATCTTTCCTTTATAATTCTCTTTGACGGGATCGAATCCGCCCTTTGCAAACGGAGTGCATCTCAAAAGTCTCCACACCGTAAGCAACGTCCCCCTGACGAAACCGTACTTTTCGTACGCGTCGTAGGAATACATCGAGCAGGTCGGCACGTATGCGCATCTCGTGCCCGTGACGGGCGACAGCGTTCGCTTGTACAAAAGCAGAAGCCATTGGCAAATCTTCTTCATCACAGCAATTTCCCTGCCTTGTTGAACGCGTAACGCACCGATTCGCACACTTCTTCGTATCCGCGCTCGGCAATCGACGGGTACGCCACGACGACGTACATAAAATTCGGGTCGATATGTTCCATAAGCGGTTTCAGCCCTTCTCTTATCAATCGCTTGACGCGATTTCTCGTGACGGCATTTCCCACTTTCTTGGATACGGACAAGCCTATCTTCAATCCTTCTCTCGATTTTGCGCTCAAAAGCAATAAGTCACGAGCAGACGACCTGTCGCCCTTGCGGTATACGTAGGCAAACGCCGCTCTCTTTTTCAGCCTGTATTGCTTTTGCATAAAGCGTTATGCGGAGAGTTTCTTTCTGCCGCGATTGCGACGTCTCTTGAGAACGTTTCTGCCGGATTTGGTGGACATTCTTTCACGGAAGCCGTGAACTTTGCTTCTTTGTCTTTTCTTGGGTTGGTAGGTTTGTTTCATAATACTTTCTCCTTTCTAGGACTTTTATTTCGTGTTTTGCGCGCACATATAAATATATAAATGCTTAAACATTATAAATAAAACAAATAAGAGTGTCAAGCAAAAGAGCCAAAGTGGGAG
>CALGEU010000153.1 GCA_937881285.1 uncultured Clostridia bacterium
TATTGTCGTTTTTGCTTTCAAAATCGTTTTTCATAACTTTTATGCTTCGGCTTCGTCTTTGAGTGCGTCTATGCCGTCTTTTATGGTTTTGGGCACGTTGCGTTCTGCCAAAGATTTTGCTTGCAATATGCTTGCAGTAATTGATTTAGCCTTTGAAGAGCCGTGAGATTTCACCACGACCTTGTTCACACCAAGGAAGCACGCACCGCCGTGCGCATTGTAGTCCATTTTCTTTTGCACGTTCTTGAAGACGGGTTTTAAGAGCAACGCGCCGATTTTGGAGCGAAGTCCACCCCCGTACACGCCTTCTTTTATGAGCGAAAGCATCGTTTTTGCAGTGCCTTCTGCGGATTTAAGCGCAATATTGCCGTTGAAACCGTCGGACACGACAACGTCGAAATCTCCTGAAAGAATGTCGCGCGCTTCGCAATTTCCAACGAAGTTTATTCCTTTGGTTTCCGAAAGCAACTTGTACGTCTCTTGCGTGAGTTCATTGCCCTTGTGCGCTTCCGCTCCGTTGTTGAGAAGCCCTACCCTTGCCTTTTTCACACCGAGCATCGCTTCTGCGTATGCGCTTGCCATAATGGCAAAGTGTTGCAGATGCACAGGCTTACAATCCACGTTCGCGCCGCAATCGCAAAGCACGACTCCGTTTCCTTTGAGTGTAGGAAGCACGGGCGCGAGTGCAGGACGAGACACGCCTTTAATTCTGCCGACTTTCATAAATGCGCCGACGAGAACCGCACCGGTCGAGCCTGCGGATACGAAACCGCCTGCGTTTTCGTCGCTCATAAGCAAATCGAACGCTTTCACAAGCGAACTCTCTTTCTTCGTCTTTATAGCCATCGTCGGAGATTCGTCGTTGCTTATCACGTCCCATGCGTCAACGATTTCTATTCTTTCTTTATCATATTTGCCGTCGCTTTCGGAAAGTACAGCGTCGATATCGTTCTTTTTGCCGACGAGAACGACAGACAAATCTTTATCCGCTTTGACCGCTTCGATTGCGCCAACGACGATTTGTTCGGGAGCGTTGTCGCCGCCCATTGCGTCAACGATTATTTTCATATTTCACCCAAGCGTGCAAACGCACGCAACGTTTATTTCTTTTTCGATAATTATTATATCAAACAATAAACAATATATCAAGAAAAAAGGCGATATGCGTTTGCATATCGCCTATTACTTGCAACGATTCTCGATTACTTCTCGCTCTTTTTTTGAACGACTTGTTCACCATCATAGTAACCGCATTTCGGGCATACTTGGTGGCTCTTTTTAAGTTCGTGGCATTGCGGGCATTCTACGAGACCCGGGGTTTTGAGTTTCCAGTTTGCAAAACGGGAATTCGTTTTTGATTTCGAAACTTTATTTTTAGGTACTGCCATCTTCTTACCTCCAATTTGTACAACTGTTGCTTTTACACAGCGTTTTGATTATATAAAATATACATAAATATGTCAAACGCTTTTTGAAAAGTTGACGATAAATATGCATATTTTTTGCATTTTCGGACGATTTGACCTTTATTTTTGTCTTATCGTCCGAAAATTCGTCGTATTGTTTATTTCGTTTTGCTTATTTTGCGGTGAGATGCAAAGTTTCTCTTGCGATTGAGAGTTCTTCGTTGGTGGGAAGAATGATAACTTTGACCTTGCTGTCGGGCTTGGAGATTTCTCTCACGCCGTCGCCGCGTCCCTTGTTTGCTTCGAAGTCGAAATCGACGCCGAGATATTCCATATCTTTCATCACGAGTTCGCGCATAAGGTCGCTATGCTCGCCGATGCCGCCCGTAAACACGATTGCGTCAACGCCGTTGAGCACCGCAGCGTAAGAGCCGATATATTTCTTGATACGATATGCCGCAACTTCAACCGCAAGTTTTGCCTTTTCGTTGCCTTCGTTTATGGCACTTTCAAGGTCACGCATATCCGAACTCAATTCGCTCACACCGAGCATACCGCATTTTTTGTTGAGATATTGCACGAGTTCTTCGGGTGTCATATTGAGTTTTGCACGGATATATTCGCTTGCCGCAGGGTCGATATCGCCCGAGCGA
>CALGEU010000154.1 GCA_937881285.1 uncultured Clostridia bacterium
TGGGAGTGGAAAAGCGCGCTCGTTTATCTTGCAATCGGTCTCGTTTGCGGCGTTATATCCGAACTCGGCGACCTTGCGGCGTCGCGTATCAAGCGCGCAATCGGTATAAAGGATTACGGCAAGATTTTCCCGGGACACGGCGGCTTTATGGACAGAATAGACAGCGTTATGTACTGTCTCGTCGTTCTGCTCATAGCGTTCTCGTGTTGCTACGGATATTGATTTGAAAATATGCGGTCATTGCCCGTGCGGCATTTTGAAAAACTCTTGTTTCATACGAGTTTAATGTTGACCGCTTAACATAAGAATATATGGGCTTGCAAAAGACTTGAAATCTCTGCCTATGCGGCGCGCATGCCTATAAGGATACAATGAAAACAGTTACGATACTTGGCAGCACAGGCTCTGTCGGAAGACAGGTGCTTGCTACTATTTCTCAACATCCCGACGCCTTCAAGGTGGTCGGGCTTTCCGCTTATACCAACGAAGCGCTTTTGAGAGAACAGATTGAAAAATTCAACCCCACGCATTACTATTTTCCGAGCGGTGCGGTTGAAGTGCAAAGTTCGCTTTTTGACTTTCTCGAAGACGAAAAAACGTCGAAATGCCTGACTTCGCTCGAAGAACTTGCGGCAATTCCGTCGGATATCGTCGTTCTGGCGGTGACGGGCATTGCGGGACTTTGGGCGGCTGTCGCAACGCTTAAACGCGGCGGTACGCTTGCAATAGCAAACAAAGAAACCATAGTTTGCGCCGGAAGACACCTTAAAGCACTTGAAAAAAAATACGGCGGAAAAATTCTTCCGCTCGATACGGAACATTCCGCAATTTTCACTTGCTTGCGTGGCGAAAACAAGAAGTTCGTGAAAAATCTCGTTCTGACGGCAAGCGGCGGAGCGCTTCGCGATTTACCGTCGAACGCACTTGCAAAAGTCAAAGCGGAAGATTGCCTGAAACATCCCGTGTGGAGTATGGGCAAGAAAGTCACAATTGACTCCGCAACGCTTTTCAACAAGGGACTTGAAGTCATCGAAGCGATGAGATTGTTCGAAGTCGGCGCAAAAGACGTAAAAGTCGTGATGCACCGTCAAAGCGTGATACATTCTCTCGTCGAGTTTACCGACGGCGGAATGAAAGCGCTTTTGTCTACTCCCGATATGAGACTGTCAATCGACACGGCGTTGTTTTATCCCGACCACGCGCTTTTCTCGGTCGAACCGCTTGACCTTGCAAAACTCGGCTCACTCACGTTTTCAGAACCCGATTTTGAAAGATATCCGTGCCTTAAAATCGCAATCGACGCCGCAAATGCAGGCGAAGGCGCGTGCATAGCGATTTCGGCAAGCGACGAAGTGCTCGTAGAAGAGTTTTTGAAAGGTAAAATCAAATACAACGATATTGCAAACACTCTTGCAAAAGTTTATGCAAAGTTCAAGAAAGTGGGCGACGTCGCGCTCGAAGATATTCTTGGCATAGACGAGCAAGCAAGAAAATACACTTATTCTGTGATAGGTATAAGATGTTGAGTATATTGTCCGCAACGGTCGGCGAAGTTTTCGCCTATATAGGTTACGTTCTACTTGCGTTGCTTGCGCTTATGGTGATGATAGTCGTTCACGAACTCGGTCACTACACGGCAGGCAAGTTGCTCGGGTTCAAAATCGACGAATTCGCAATAGGTTTCGGCCCGAAGATTTTCAAGAAGAAGAACAAAAAGACAGGTGAATTGTTTTCAATCCGTCCGTTTCCCATCGGCGGATTTTGCGCGTTTCACGGTGAAGACGCCGACGGCGCGCTCCTTGACGAAGACGGCAATCAGATAAAGGACGCAAACGGCAATATCGTCAAAGACCCCGACGCTTTCAACAACCAAAAGCCTTGGAAACGCCTTATAGTGCTGTTTTCGGGCGCGTTCATGAACTTTTTGAGTGCGATTTTAATCATTACGATTTATTTCACCGCATACGGTCAGCCGCTTCCTTACGTCGTCGGAACTTACGACGTTTCGTCATACGAAAACGTGTTTATGGAAGGCGACGCGATTTTGTCCGTCAACGGCAAGCAAATCAATCTAATGACGACGGAAGACCTTGACAAGGCGTTCAGCAACGTCGGTGACAATGCAAAGTTTTACGTGTTGAGAGACGGAAAGCGTATAAAAATCAACGCAAGCAAGTTTTATTACAATCCGTTTGCGGCCGGCGATTTCATTTACGCGGTAAACGGTGAAGAACTCGAAACGCCCGTTCCGTACGAAGAATATCTCGCGACTTGCGATTCGACCGACGCGATATTGTTTACGGTGGTCAGATACGACGAAAACGGCAAGATATGCGAGCAAAGCACGATGAAAGTGCAAAAAGGCGTAAACCCCGAAGATGCCGACGGTTTTTACAGTTACGGTTTCGGCATAACTCGCACGATTGCAAGAGCGAAACTTCCGTTTTTCCTTGCTTTCGGCAGGGCGTGGGGATTCTGTTTCTTCATAGTGTTCAAGATTTTGGCGTCGCTCGGCGCATTGATTACGGGCAAAATGGGCATTGAAGGCGCAGGTGGCACTATTACGACGATTGTGACGATGGCAAAAGTGTCCGCACTCGGCTTCGATTCATTCTTATACGTCGTTGCGATAATTTCCGCAAACCTGGCGGTTATGAACCTGTTGCCGTTCCCGGCGCTTGACGGAAGCAGAATGTTGTTTACGCTGATTGAATGGATATTCAAAAAGCCTGTCCCGAGAAAAATCGAAGCGGTCATACACACGGTCGGACTCGTGTTGTTGATTGTTCTTGCGGTATT
>CALGEU010000155.1 GCA_937881285.1 uncultured Clostridia bacterium
AGTTTTCTCGGTGCTGCGCCGTCTTGTTGCCGAAAGGCAAATAAAACTCGGAGCGTATCTCAAAAATGAAAAACTACATCAAAAATTATGACGTTTTCAAAGAAACAATCTCAGAAAACAATGTTCTTGCAATGGCAGAACAACTGGCTATGTATGAAACACGATTCCTTATCGGTTATATGGGAAGCAGAATGCAGAAAATATATGCCGACCTATGCGTTGATATAAAGCGTAAAAACGATATTAACCACACGTTCAGCGACAGTTATGATTTAGTCCAAGAATGTGCGCTATTCCTTTGTAATCATTATGGGGAGCGATTAAACGACGTTTTGACACACGATAAAAAGGGCAAGGCAATAACCGTTAAGATTGCGTGCATACGAACAATGCCTAAACTTATAACTCGAAAAACAAGCGATTACTTCCGCTCAGTGAGCCTTGAAGCCTTAACGTCCGTTAGTGAACCGTCTTGTGAGATTGAAGAAGACGTTGTCAAAGACTATACCGTCTATGATTCAATCGTTGACAGCCTCAATTTGACGGACAACATGCGAATTGCGCTCGAATGTAGGCAAAACGGATTAAGTTATCCCGAAATCGCCGCCATACTCGAGCGAGCGCAATCCACCGTGTTTGAGTATTTCATCAAAATGCGACAACGATATACCGCAATTACAAAACAAAGTCATATAAATATACACTAATTTTCTATGTTTTATCAATATTCGTTCTTAAGAAAGTTCGGCTTTTGCTGAGGACTTGATTTCATCAATAAAACAAAAAGTCTTATCTAACATGTCTCTGACATAATTAAACTGCTCATCTAATAACTCCATATTAACCGTTTTACAATCGTCGTCTAAGAGATAATACATTGGATCATATTCTTTATCAAATGGATAACGTGTAAATGACATATCTTTTGTATTTTCATAAATATTATCTATGAAATTTTTCACTAATTCAATCCCAATTATGTATTTATCAAATTCTTTTGCACCAAACATATTTACATACGAATCTTTTAACCTATTCAATCTGTTAATAGTTGACATCACAAGATTTTGCAAATTATGACATAGCTTGTCATTTTCTTCTTGCAAAAGATAACATAAATAAATATTAATTGCCTTTAAAGATAGTTCTATACCATGATTTATGAGGAACATACACGGCAAACATAATTTGTCTGCTTTTTTATCTCCATTATCCTCGATACAAGTAGTCAACACTAAATCCGCTGCTTGAAAATACTCTTTTGACATATAAAAAAGCTGTTCTTCCATCGATAAACTATTATGCAATCCCCAATTTAAACCGCTTCATTCAAATTGCAATCGGTATTCTAAAATTCAAACCGGACAGTTTTTGACCTGTTTGAAAAATTTTTTTTAACCTTTTGCGTAATTCAATCTTACAACACCTTACAAAAAAAGCGTGAATGGGCTGAAATAGGTTT
>CALGEU010000156.1 GCA_937881285.1 uncultured Clostridia bacterium
CCCATAGAGATTTCCGCAAGTTTGTCACAGGTCTTTGCTCTTACGTCGGCAATGACCGAGAACGTCGCTTTGTGCGAAATAGTCGTGGACACGGCGTTACAAACGTAGTGTAATACCCACGCGCAAGCCGCGACCGTGAGCCACACTCCGTACGCCGAGAACGTGAACGATTGACCTTCTATCAGCGCGGCAACGATTTTGCTTGTGCAAAAGAAAGGTATCAATCCGAAAATCACCGAGAAAACCGCCGTCACCACAGAGATTGCGTACAGCGATTTGTAAGGCGTTGCCCATTCAAACAAATAGTCGAACGGGCCTTTTTGTTTCGTTTTCTTTGCCATATATTGCTCCGAATTCTTTTTTTCGCCAACATAATACGCCCGAAAAACTTCAAATGTCAAACAAATATGATAAAATATGAAAAAAATTTCATATTTACTTCTATGCGCGTGCGCTACGCACGTTTTTATACAAAATTAACTATTATGTCCAATAAAATAAAAAACCGCATTTGTGTTGAGAAAAAACGTGAAATTTGTTTTCACGTGCGCTTGACATCGCAATCGCTCGGGCATAGAATACTCGCGGAATAAAGATTTGAATATATAGGCGACATTATGGAAAAAGATTTAACAGTCGGAAAGCCTTCATCGGTTATCGTGAAGTTTTGTCTTCCGCTTTTCGGCAGCATTATTTTTCAACAGTTGTACAATCTCGCAGACAGTTTCGTTGCGGGAAAGTTTATCGGCGACAACGCTTTGGCTGCGGTCGGCAACAGTTATGAAATCACGCTGATTTTCATAGCGTTCGCTTTCGGTTGCAACATAGGTTGCTCGGTCATCGTGTCGAGACTTTTCGGCGCAAAGAAATACACGGATTTGAAGACGGCTGTCTTCACCACATGGATTGCAAGCGCAGTGCTTTGCGCCATTCTCATGGTGATAGGCATCACTTGCGCAACACCGCTTCTCAAACTAATCAACACACCCGATACGGTGCTTGCCGACAGCAAACTTTATCTCGACATATACGTCTGGGGTTTGCCGTTCGTCTTCTTCTACAACGTTTCGACTGGTATATTTGCCGCACTCGGAGACAGCAAAACGCCGTTTATCTTCCTTGCGATTTCGTCCCTTGCAAACATCGGCGTCGATATTCTCTTCGTCGCTACGTTCAAAATGGGCGTTGCAGGCGTTGCGTGGGCAACTTTCATCTGTCAGGGCGTGAGTTGCGTATTGTCAGTAATATTCGTGCTTTTGCAACTCAAAAAAATCAAATCTACCGAAAAGCCGAAAGTCTTTTCCTGGAAAATACTCAAAGACATTTCTCTCATCGCAATCCCCAGCATTCTCCAACAAAGTTTTATATCCGTCGGCAACATCGTCATTCAAAGCGTGGTCAACTCGTTCGGCGAAGTGGTTATGGCAGGCTACTCTGCAAGCGTAAAACTCAACAATCTCGTCACGACGTCGTTCCTTACGTTTGCAAACGGCATTTCAAACTACACAAGCCAAAATCTCGGCGCAGGCAAAACCGAACGTATCAAACCGGGCTTCCGCGCAGGTCTCGGCTTCGTGTGGATACTGTGCGTTCCTATCGTTCTCGTCTATATCTTTGCAGGCAAATATCTGCTTATGCTCTTCATGAAAGACGCAGGCAGCGGCGCGCTTGACGTAGGCATGCAATTCTTGCGCATCGTCTCCCCGTTCTACTTTGTGGTTGCGGTGAAAATCGTGTGCGACGGCGTATTGCGCGGCGGCGGAAGAATGGTCAAGTTTATGATAACGACGTTCACAGATCTAGTTCTTCGCGTAGTTCTTGCTCTCGTATTGAGCGGACCGCTCGGCACGCAAGGCGTATGGTGGTCGTGGCCTATCGGCTGGGGCATCGGCATGATTGTATCGCTCGTGTTCTATCTCACTTTGAAATGGAAAAAACCGCTTCCCGAAGACGAATACGTCAGGTTGAAAGACGAAGAAACTCCCGTCGAAGAAATGCTCGAAGACGTCGTCGAATCCAACGAATAAGTTCAAATTTACAATCGACGGTAAACACGTATGTTTTCTTATCGAAATAAACCTACAAGAATAAAGCGCGCGTATTGCAAACGACAATACGCGCGCTTTATTCTTTACAAACGGTGACTTAAAGTCCTGTTTCCAATGTTTTGTGCCGCATTTTATCCTGCAACGGCTTATTCACAGCAAGATACAAATCACTCCGCCCTTACCTTCGTTGACTATACGTCCGAGCGTCTTTTTGAGTTTCAATTCCGCTTCTGCCGGGACGGTCTGCAACTTGTTGTTTATGCCGTCTGCGACGAGTGAACTGAGCGACCTGCCGAATATGTTCGTGTTCCAGATTGCTTGCTTGTCGTTTTCAAAATCGCTCATCATGCCGTCCACAAGGTCTTTGCTTTGCTCTTCGCTTCCGACGATGGGACTGACTTCCGTCTCGACGTCCACTTTCATTATGTGAAGGGACGGAGCGTTTGCTTTAAGACGTACGCCGTATTGTCCGCCCTGTCTCAACAACTCGGGTTCTTTGAGTTCGATTTCGTCCATAGTTGGCGCGACGACGCCGTAGCCGAGCGTTTCTACCTGTTCGAGCGCAGACTGCAATCTCTCGATTTTGTCCTTGCTCCTGCAAAGCGATTTCATATTTACGAGCATGTCGTATTCGTCGCCGATGTCAACTCCGCATTCCTTGCTTGCCACGTCGAAGAACACTCCACGTTTTACGTCCATATCGACGGTGACTTTGCCCTTACCTGCGTCGAGATTGATTGACGACGGAGTCTGCCAAAGATTTGCGTTTTCAAAATACGCGTCGATTTTGTCGTAGTCTTTCATTCTCTCGACGTCCCCTGCCATATCTTTGACTCCCGATATGAGTTCTTGCACCACGTCGCTGTCGATAGGCAACGCCTGCACCCAGCGCGGAAGATTGAAATCTATGGTCTTCACGCCGAATTCAAGGAGCACCGTTTCGAGAATTTCGCTCACGTCGTCTTCGTTCATTTCGAGCGCGTTTTTGACCACTACGGGCGCGTCGTATTTCTTTTGGAGTTCGTCTTTGAGTTGTTGTGCGCTCTCGGAGTTTTCGTCCGCCACGTTGAGCACGATTGCAAAAGGCTTTCTGCATTCTTTGAGTTCGCTTATCACTCGCTCTTCCGCCTTGACGTAGTCCTGTCTCGGAATATTGCCGAAACTTCCGTCCGTAGTCACGGCAAGCGCAATGGTGCTATGCTCTTTTATGACCTTTTGAGTGCCTATTTCGGCTGCTTTCGAGAAAGGCATATCTTCTTCTGCCCACGGCGTTGAAACCATACGTTCTTTGCCGTCTTCTTCTGCGCCGAGCGCGCCGTCGACGAGATAGCCCACGCAATCGATAAGTCTCATATTAAGCGTGATGTTGTCTCCCACCGACACTTTCACCGCTTCGTTCGGGACGAAACGCGGCTGCGTCGTCATAATGGTCTTGCCGTCCGCCGATTGCGGAATTTCGTCTATCGCGCGATTACGCTCGTCCTGATTGACTATTCCGTCCACCACGAATTTCTGCATCACCTGCTTGATTAGCGTCGATTTTCCCGTGCGGACGGGTCCCACGACACCGACGTAAACGTCACCGCCCGTGCGTGACGCTATATCTCGATAAAGGTCAAATTTGTCCATATACTCCTCCGATTTGGTTTGCTAAAATCTATGACGAGCCTTTTTGATATATTCTAAAATCCCGAAAATTCTTGCAATCGAGAAGAAAAATCGGCACAACGGAATTGCACGCAACGCGGATATGCTCCCGTTATTTCCGCCAACCGATTTTACGTTGGCAACTTGACAAATTCTATTTTATCGATATTTCGTTTTTAACAAACGACGAATTCCTTTATCGTAAAAACTATAAAAAATGCACCGTCTCAAAAGAAACGGTGCAAAGTCGTTTATATAATTCTTAAACGGATTTTATTTTGCGTAATACTCGCAGAGTGCGATTTTTATGCTTTCGACGAGCACGTCAACCGCAAAACTCATTTCTTCCATTGACGGAACGGACGGCGCGATACGAATGTTGGAGTCGTTGTCGTCTATGCCGTACGGGAAAGTCGAGCCTGCCGCAGTAAACTTCACCCCTGCGCCGCTTGCGAGTTCCACTATGCGTTTTGCGCAGTGCGGCACGTCAACCGAAATGAAGTATCCGCCGAGCGGTTTCGACCACTTCACGTTTTCCACGTTACTGAACGCTTCCGTCATTTTTTCGTCGAAGAGTTCAAACTTCGGACGAAGAATATCGGCGTGTTTCTTCATTATTTCCTTGACGTTGTCTATATCTTTCAAAAACTCAACGTGGAGTGCCTGATTGACTTTGTTGGGATTGATTTTCTTGAAGAACAGACGTTTGATAAGGTCGTTTACGTTGTTTTGAGAAGACGCAAACGCCGCGACGCCGCTGCCTGCAAAAGTGATTTTTGCCGTCGAGCAAAACTCGTAAATCATATCCTGATTGCCCGCTTTCTTTGCCGCGTCCATGATGTTTTTGAGTTTTACGTCTTCGTCGTAGAGCGAATGCAAACAATACGCATTGTCCCAGAACACGCGGAAGTCTTTTGCCGCAGGCTTGAGATTTGCCATGCGTTCAACCACTTTGTCCGAGAACGTGATACCTGTCGGGTTGGAATATTTCGGAACGCACCAAATGCCTTTCACGCTTTCGTCGTCCTTGCAAATTCTCTCTACAAGGTCCATATCCGGTCCGTCGGAAAGCATGGGCACGGTTATCATATCTATGCCGAAGTTCTGGCATATCGCAAAATGGCGGTCGTAACCGGGAGCAGGGCAAATAAATTTGACTTTGTCGAGTTTGTTCCAGGGCGTCGAACCGAGAATTCCGAATTGAAGCGCAAACTGCACCACGTTGTACATGATGTCGAGAGACGAGCCGTCGCATACGATGACTTCGTCCGCCTTTACGCCGAAAAACTGAGCAAAAAGTTCTCTCGCCTGTTTGAGACCTGCGGGTTCGCCGTAATTGCGCGCGTCGATACCGCTCATCATAAAGTTGCATTTGCCCGCGTTTTCAAGCATAGGCATTGCGATTTGCAACTGCTCTTTGCAGGGACGGCCGCGCGTCATATCCACGCTCACGCCTTTTTTGACGAGTTTCTTGTACGCTTTCTGCTCTTGAGAAAGCATTTGTTCGAGTTGGCTTCTTTCAATATTCTTATAGTTCATACAAACTCCACGATACATCATATTGCGCGCGTAGACTTTTGCGTGCAATGCAACGTGATTTATCTTGCGTGATTATTTCTCGTTTTCGCCCCTGTATCGCACCGTTTCGACGTTTTGCTCTCGTCGAAAGTCAGTTTTCTTCGTTGTTTGCTCTCACGAGCAATCTTATCGGCGTTCCCGTAAAGTCAAAACTCTTTCTCAACGCATTTTCGAGATATCTCTTGTAACTGAAATGCATAATCGTCGGGTCGTTGACTTTGAGAACGAAAGTCGGCGGAGCAATTCCCACTTGCGTGACGTAGAAAATCTTGAGTTTCTTGCCGAGATAAGACGGCGGCTCGCTTATGCGAATTGCGTCTCCGACCACTTCGTTGAGAAGTCCCGTCGGGATACGTTTTCTTGAATTTGCCACGACTTCTTTGCAAAGGGGAAGCAAATTGTCAAGTCTCTTGCCGCTCAATGCCGAGATATACACCGATTTGAAATAGTCCATATACTTCAAATCTTCTTTGAGTTTCTTTTCAAACTCGTAAATGGTGTGAGTGTTTTTGTCAACCAAGTCCCACTTGTTCATCACGACGATAGACGGCTTGCCTTCTTCGTGAACGAAGCCTGCAATTTTAACGTCTTGCTCCGTGAGTCCTTCGGTTGCGTCGCACACGATGAGCACGACGTCCGCTCTGCGAACGGCAAGAAGCGAACGCATGACCGAGTATCTTTCAAGGTCTTCGTTGACGACTTTTTTCTTGCGCATACCTGCCGTGTCGATTATGAGATATTTGTCTTCGCCCACGTTGAGTTCGGTGTCGATTGCGTCGCGCGTCGTGCCTGCGATGTCGCTGACGATGCAACGATCATAGCCCAAGAGTCTGTTGGTTATCGAACTCTTGCCCGCGTTCGGCTTTCCGACGATTGCAATCTTTATGCGGTCGGAATCTTCTTCGACGGGATGTTCGGGAATGACTTCCATGATTGCGTCCAGAAGGTCTCCGAGTCCCTTGCCCTGCTCTGCGCTGACCGCATGCGGTTCACCGAAACCGAGCGCGTAAAAATCGTACACGTTGCTCATGTCGTTGTTGTCGATTTTGTTGACAGCAAGAACGACGGGAAGTTTTGATTTTCTCAAAAACGAGCACACGAGATTGTCGTCCGTGGTAAGTCCCGTTTTGCCGTCCACGACGTACAATATCGCGTTTGCCGTATCGACTGCGATTTCCACTTGCGTGCGGATATGATTCCACATCTGGTCGTCGCTTTTAAGTTCCAAACCGCCGGTGTCGATGAGCGTGAACGCTCTTCCGCACCACTCGCAATCGGCGTAAACTCTGTCTCTCGTCACGCCGGGAGTGTTTTCGACTATGGATATGCGGCTGCCCGCTATTCTGTTGAACAACGTGCTTTTGCCGACGTTAGGTCTTCCTACTATTGCTACCAAAGGTTTCATATTTATCACCAAATCAATGTTTTATCTTTCGATTCCGTTGCGCAAAACCGCAGTTTATGCAATTTTGCACACCTACGTTTGTTTTCAATATCCGAAATGCTCGGCTATTTTGCTTGCCATGTCGCTGCCGCTGTGGGATATTACGACGATAGGCGCGCCGAGTGCTTCTTCCACTTCTTTGACGGATTTGTTGTCAAGGAAAGTATCCGTAAATTCACGAAGCATATTGTCGGGAATGACGAATGCATCCGTCTTCGTTCCCTTAACCTGCTCTATAATGTCGCCTGCCGTGACAAGCCCTGCGACGGTGACTGAAGTGCCGAAAAAGTTGTTGATTATCGCATGCACTTCGCACTCTATTCCGAGTTTCTTTTCAAGCGTCTTTGCGTACTCTTTAAGAAGCGGCGCAAAGGATACACCCGTTATAAAGTCCACCTTTTTTCCGATATTCATATCGTCGAGTTCGTCAAGCCCGAACTCGAAATTGTCCTTGAAATCGGCAAGCAAACCGACGCCGTTTTCAATCTGGTCGAACGCGCCGTAATACGAACTGTCTTTAACGGGCAGATTTGCCTTGACGTAATACTCGTCGCTGCACCAGCAAAAACCGCCGT
>CALGEU010000157.1 GCA_937881285.1 uncultured Clostridia bacterium
GCTAAACGGCGAATAACTGCGGCAGAGCCACGCTCTTGTCAACTCATGTATTACTTATACATTAGGGTTGCCGTTGGCGTGGCTCTTTCTCTATACAAAAAACGCTCGCCAGGTGACGAGCGTTTTTGATTTGTATTTTAGTGTATCGGAATTTTATTTCTTTGCTTTTTTCTCTTTTCCGAGACCTTTAAGGAATCTGCGGAAGCCGCCTTTTTTGCCGTTGAGCATATCTTCGACACCTGCAAGCGCGCGGTCGTTGATAAGTCCCATAGACCAGGACGCAATTGCGCGGTAGGGCATATCTTTGACGGAGTTTGTGAGCATTTCGGGGTTTTCTGCCGAGAGTGCCACGAGATTTACTGCGCCGACTGCGAAGCGATACATAAATCTGCCGAAGCCTTTTACGTTGCATTGTCCGATTGTGTTGTTTGCCGTGAATTCGCCTTTTTCAAACGGCTTGTTTTCAATCATTTTTGCGCCGTACAACGCTTCGAATTGCTCGGTCGGGATTTCGTTTGCGTTTGCAATATCATAGTACGCAGGTGCGGACTTCGTGTAGTCGGGGATAGGTGCGTCGGGATTTTTGGACGTCATGTTGACGTGCCCTTCGAGTTTGATATCTCTTGAAGACGCACCGACGAGAATTGCGAAGTCGCCACTTTCGACGTGCCAGTCGTTTATTGCGACGTTGTAATATGCAAATGCGCGAGAATCAAGCGTGACGGTGACGTCTTTTTCTTCGCCCGGGTTCAAAAATACCTTTTTGAAGCCTTTAAGTTCTTTTTCGGGACGATAAAGTGTGCTTTCGGTGTCTTTGACGTAAACTTGAGCAATTTCCGCGCCTGCCACTTTGCCCGTGTTTTTGACGGTGAACGTGACGGTGAGCGGCTCGTCTTCGTTTATGTCGGTTGCGCCGAGACGGAGATTCGAATATTCAAACGTCGTGTAACTCAAACCGTAACCGAACGGATATTTGACTTGCTTTTTCGCGCTGTCGTAATAGCGATAGCCGACGTAAACGCTTTCGCGGTATTCAACCGTTCTCGGTCCCATACGGAAGTATTTTGCGCCGAGATAATCGTTTTCGTGCACGGGGAAGGTTTCGGCAAGTTTGCCCGACGGGTTGACTTTGCCGTACAGAAGATTGTAGGTTGCTTCGCCGCCTGCCTGTCCGCCGAGATAAACGTTGAGTATCGCTTTGACGCCTTTGTCCCAGTCTCCTATTTCGACGGGCGAACCGCAAGAGAGAACGACGATGACGTTTTTGTTGACTTTGAGAAGTTCGTTGACGAGCGTCACGTGAGACGACGGCATCTTGATATGCGAGCGGTCGTAACCTTCCGACTCGAAAGCGTCAGTGAGACCGATGAACAGAATGACTGCGTCTTTTCCTTTCGCCGTCTTGACCGCTTTGTTTATAAGGCTCTTTTTGTAGCCTTCGCCTTTGAGCGTATAGCCGTCTGCATATTCGTATTTTTGTCCCGCATTGTCGAGTGCGTCAAGGAAAGTCGTGACTTTGTGGGGGAGAATATGACTCGAGCCACCGCCTTGATAGCGGAGTTTCTTTGCAAGTTTGCCGATGACTGCGATTGACTGTTTTTTGTCAAGCGGAAGTGCGCCGTCGTTTTTAAGAAGCACTGCGCCGCCTTCTGCCGCGCGTCTTGCGATTGCGTTGTGTTCTTCTATATCGTACGTTACGCCTTTAACTTCGCGCACGGTGTTTTCGTATGCGAATCTGATGAGACGAAGCACGACTTTGTCAAGGTCTTCTTCGGTTATAGTGCCGTTTTCGAGTGCTTTGTAAATGCTCTTGTCGTTGAGTCCTTTGCTTCCCGGCATTTCAAGGTCAAGTCCCGCTTTTATGCCTTCGCCACGGTCGTTAACCGCGCCCCAGTCGCTCACGACGATGCCTTTGAATCCCCATTCGTCACGGAGTACGTCGGTGAGAAAACGCTTGTGGTCGGAAAGGTATTTGCCGTTGAGACGATTGTATGAGCACATTACGGTTGTGGGTTGTTCCGTCTTGACGATATGCTCGAACGCAGGCATATATATTTCACGCAACGTACGCTCGTCCACTATGGAGTCGATGCACATTCTGATATATTCCTGGTTGTTTGCAAGATAATGTTTCAAGGACGTGCCGACGTTCATCTTTTGCACGCCGTGCACCCATGCCGCGCCCATACGACCTGCAAGGAAAGGATCTTCGGAGAAATACTCGAAGTTTCTTCCGCAAAGAGGACTGCGCTTGATGTTTACGCCCGGGCCGAGCACGGTGGATACGCCGAGACTTTGCGCTTCAACCGCGATTGCCGATCCTACTTCTTCGATAAGGTTTTCGTCCCAACTCGAAGCGGTGGTGACTGCTCCGGGGAAGCAGGTTGCGGGTTCCGGTGTTTGCATGATGTTCACGCCGCCCGACATCTTTTCTCTTCTAAGTCCCACAGGACCGTCGCTCATGCGCACGGCGGGAATATCGACGTCGTCGCGCTTGACGGGCTGAGTGAGCCAGGTTGTCGAACCCGAACACATAGACACTTTTTCTTCGAGCGTGAGTTTTTGAAGAATGGCTTGATAATCTTTGTCGTTCATAATTTTCTCCTTTTGGGGATTGCCGACGTAAATCGGCGTTTATATGTTTGTTTTTATTTTATAAACTGTTTATTTTGTGATTTTGGTAAGTTTTTCCTTGTCTCGAACGGATAGCGGCATATCTTCTTTGAGATAGGTATCCCACACGTTTATACGGTCGTTTTCGTCGATTTTTCGCACCGCTTTTGCAGGAACGCCCATCGCGACGTAGCCGTCCGGGATATCTCTCGTCACGACGCTGCCTGCGGCAACCACACAGTTTTCGCCGATAGTAACTCCGCCGCAAACCGTCACGTTTGAAGCAATCCATGTGCCTTTCTTTATCGTGACGGGTTTTGAAAATTCAAGGTCGTGATAGCCGTCGGGATAGTTTTGATTTATGCGTTCGTCGGCTATGAGCGGATGACAGGGCGTTGCAATCGTAACATTTGCACCAAGCCAAACGCCGTCTTCGAGCGTAATCGGAGATATGTCGAGAAGTGTGCAACCGTAGTTGAAAAATATGTCGTTGCCAAGGTGAATGTTCACGCCGTATTCGCAGTAAAACGGAGAAAACGCACAAACGGATTTGCCTTTTGAAGACGGAACGAGTTTGTTGAAGATGCGCTGCTTTCTTTTCTGAAAAACTACGGAACATTTGTTGTATCTCTCGCATCTCCACATTCCGAGCGCGTGTTGAAGCATTATGTCCTTACTTGTGGAATTGTAGAGTTTGCCTTCAACCATTCTGTTCCAGTCGGTGCGTTTTTCTTTTTTCATAATCCGTCCTTATTCATTGCTTTGCGTTTCTGATTTTGCATAGACAATTTATGGTTATTGCAATTTTATATGATACATTTTATATTATAAACAAGGCAATTTATATCACGATTTATTGCAAAATATCATTTTTCCGTTGTAAAATGCAAAAAATATGATATAATCGTCGTATGAGTGGTGCAAGAGACGAAAAACTCAATATCGAGATTTTGCCGAAGGGGGTGGAAAATCCGCGTTTTCAGCAGCGCGAAAGCGGAGTCGTACACACGCCGTACAGTCTCGAAGTCGCGTTTTACAATCTCATAAAAAGCGGTGACGTCGATGGCGTTCACGGAGCGATAGGTCAGTTTGTAGAAAATGCGTTGGTTGTCGGACGAATGAGCAACGACGCGCTTCGTCAGGCACAGTATTTTGCCGTGAGTTGCATAACTCTTGCCACGAGATACGCCGTGGAAGGCGGGCTTATGGAAGGGGAAGCGTACAATCTTTCCGATTCGTATATTCAGACGGTTGACAAGATGACCGACGCCGCCGATATACTGAAATATCTCGTCGAGAAGGCGGTCGAAATCACGTTGCTTGTTTCCGCAAACAAAAAAAGGCTGGAATATCCGCCTTACGTTCGCAAAGCGATGAAATATGTAAGTGCGCATTTGCACGAACGCATAAGATGCGAAGACGTTGCGGCGGCGTGCGGAGTCAGTGCCGATTATCTTTCGTCCGCATTCAAAAAAAACGTCGGAGAGAGCCTTTCACGGTACATTATGAAAGAGAAACTCGAAGAGAGCAAAACTCTTCTTGCAGAGGGCTACGAGTACGGCGAGATAGGCTATTATTTGGGGTTTTGCTCGCAAACGCACTATATCGAGTGCTTCAAAAAAGAGTTCGGAACGACGCCGAAAAAATATGCGAAAAGCAATATGCCCGTTTGAAAACGAAAAGAAGTATTTTTGCGCAAAATTGCACAATCGAAAGTTTAGTCGTATAAATTCGATATAACAAATAGCGTTTTGCGCGAATGAAAGTGAAACTCCGCTTGCCTGTAAACCGTATTTGCAGACGGGCTATATGAATGTTGCAAATATAAATGATAACCGTAACCGAACGCAAACTAATGCGTTTATATAAAGGAAGGTGCAAATGAAAAACGACGCGTGGGAGACGCTATTCAAAAAACATTACAACGAAGCGTTGTTATACGTGTTTTCGTTTTGCCACAATCGTGCGCTTTCCGAAGACATAGTGCAAGAAGCGTACGTCAGAGCGTTAAGGTCGATAAACGAAGAAAAGGACGGCTTCAAATTCTGGCTGTTTAAGGTGTGCAGAAATTGTTATTTCGACTACCTTAGAAAACAGAAAAGAGTCGAAACTCTCGACAAAGACGTCGAAAGCGAAGAATTGTCGCTCGTTGACGACGTCATACAACAAGAAGAATACCGCGCACTGTACAAAGCAATATCTTTGCTTAAAGACAGTTACAAGGAAGCGGTCACGCTCTATTATTTCGACGGATTGAGCGTTAAAGAAGTTGCCGACATCATCGGCATAGGCGTTGACAACGTGAAGATTCAACTCTACCGTGCGCGCATGAAACTGAAAGAACTTTTGGAGAATAAAGTATGAATTTTGAAGACGCATTCAACAACTATAAAAACGGCACAGCCACCGAAGAAGAAAAGGCGTACGTAAAAGAACAAATCGGCCTTGCAAACGCTTTGCTTGACGGCGATGAAAAACGCGGAGCAAGTTTTGTCGAAGCGGACGCGGAGACCGTAAAGAAAGCGAAGAAGAAATTCAAGTGGCAATATGTCGTCGTTCCGCTGTGTGCTTTTGTCGGCACGCTTATGGTGATTGCCGCAATTCTCGGCGGCGTGTTCGGTTCTGCGGCGTCATATGCAAAGAAACAGATAATGTTTGACAGAGCCGCTTGTTCGGAGATTGCAAAAGCCGAAGCGTTCAGATATCAACAGGACGGAAAACTTGCAACAACCGCGCAAAGCGCAGACGATTTCGTCGTGAAAGACACCGATGCAGAATTCAACTACAATTCTCACGACATTACGACGAGTTATTATACATGCTACGTCAAGTTGTATTTCGAAGACGAAAAGGCGGCGTATATCGAAGTCGACACGAGAACGGGAGAAGTGAAAAGAGTGGTCGTGAAGAAAAACGATTGACTAAGCCGCGAGCGATTTTATAAATTGCAAATCGCCCGTGAATTTTGAAAGAATAGGTCAAAAACGAGAAAGTGCGCATGCGCGCTTTTTCTTTTTGTGTCAAACAAATTTTTCCGCTTATTTTTATATTATCGTTGCATACAATATGAGTATGTGGTCGAACGTTATAAGCATGGACAAATGCTACGAAAGAGAATTGAGATACATTCTTAAAGAACTTGCGAAGATAAAAGACGTGTCGTATGCGCAGGAAGAGTCGCGCCTTAGAGAGTGGATATATCTTGCGTGCGCGTGTGAGACTCGCGACGACGTGGAAGAAAAAATCAACGGTATAATCGAAACCGTGTATCTTGCATTTCTCAAAACCGCGTATTTCAAAGAACGAATACCGCTGTACAATTTCAATCACGCAAAATGTGCACTGCTTTCGTCAATTGTATGTTTCGACAATGATTTTGAAAGCGGTATAATTCAAAAGACGCTTGCAAACACGCTCGACCTGAACGTTGACGGCATATACAATTTCAGATTGAAGAGTTTGAAAGAAGCGTGGGACGAAGTTGCGCAGGTTGCGGCAAGACTGCTTGAAAACAGCGTGTGCGACGAAGACGTGTTCGACGTGGCGTCGTTCATTGCGGGAAGTGACGGCGGAAGAAACGACATCTTGATTGACGGGCGAACGGTGAAGAACGTGACCGAGCATAAAACCGTTGTGCCGATAAGTCTGTTTGACGATGAAGAGTTCGATATGCTTTTTGCAATCATAAAAGAAAAACCGAGAGAAATCGTGGTTGCAGGGAATGATTTTTCTCGTCCTATGCTGGATTCTCTGAGCAGAATAACGAAAGTTGTGGAAACCGCTTAAAACACGATATATATTGTGAAATCGTCAAAAATTCGTCTAAAGTCGCTAAAATGCACAAAAACGAGCGTTTTGAAATGTCGACAAAACACGAAATGTGTTATATAATGTTGATATAAAACACGATAGGTGTTGTTGGTAAATCAAGGATAAAAGAAAAAGCAGGTGTTGTTCGATAATTCAATGATAAAAGAAAAAGCAAGGCGTGAACCTTGCTTTTTTTGTGTTGCTGAATTTTGTGATAACTTTTGTCGTGATAATTTGACGTTAGTATATCAATCTTGCCTTAATCACGTTTTCGCCGCTAATTGCCGAAAGGTCGGGAATTTCGTCCGTGTCCACGATTGTGTAGCGGATGCCGTTCCTTGTTGCGCTAACTCCGTCGAACGGGTTTTCGCCGTTGTCCGTCGATATGACGGTGTAGCGATGTTTTGCCGATTTTGGAACTGAGAGATTCGGCATATTCACGGAGTTTCTCGTATTGCCGTTTTCGATGTAATCTTTAAGCTGGGCCGCAGCCATAACCGCGCAGTTGTCTTCGGCTTCCTGCGTGGACGCTCCGAGATGCGGTATTGCGATTATGCCCTTGACGTTTAGGCATTCTTCGCTTGGAAAATCAACGACGTATTTGCGGAGTTTTCCGTTTTCGAGAGCCGCCTTGACGTCGGGGACGTTTACAAGTTCGCCGCGAGCGCAGTTTATCAGAATAACGCTGTCTTTCATCGAGTTTATCGCGCTTTCGTCGATAAAGCCTTTGTTGTCGGGCGTCATGGGGACGTGAAGCGTCACGAAATCGGAATAACGCCAGGCGTGTTTCAAGTCGTCGAATATCGTGACGAAAGGAATTTCGGCCTTTGCCTGTTCGCTTATGAACG
>CALGEU010000158.1 GCA_937881285.1 uncultured Clostridia bacterium
GTGAGTTCGGGGAAAACGAGACGAATGACCTGACCGTCGTTGTTGGGCGTAAGGCCGATGTTTGCGGCAAGAATAGCGCGTTCGATGTTTTTGAGTTGGGATTTGTCCCATGCCGAAATCACGAGAAGACGTGCTTCGGGAACGGAAATATTCGCCATATTATGTATGGGCGTGGGAGTTCCGTAATAATCGACGACGATTTTGTCGAGAATATGCGGGTTTGCTCTGCCTGCGCGGATTGCACGCAGTTCGGTAACGTAGTTTTGCAACGTTTTATCGATTTTTTCATTCAACTCGTCGAAGATAAGATCGACTTCGTCAATACCGTATGACATAATTTTTTCTCCTTTTATGGAAATGTAAATATATTATATCAAATATTATATCTTATTGCAAGAAGAAAAAATCGACCGAAGCAGCCGATTTTTCTCATATTTTCGCAATTTTCCAATCGAGAATTATTTTACGATGCAAGTTCCGACGTTTTCGCCCATAATCGCACGCTTGATGCTGTCCTTTTCCATGAGCGAGAACACGATGACCGGCACTTGATTGTCCATGCACATCGTGATTGCCGTCGTATCCATTGCTTTGAGACCTTTGGAGATGACGTCCATATACGTGATGACTTCAAATTTCTTCGCGTCGGGATTTTTCTTGGGGTCGGAATCGTACACGCCGTCGACGTTCTTTGCAAGAAGAAGCGCGTCCGCGCCGATTTCGCACGCTCTGAGAGCCGCGCCCGTATCCGTCGAGAAATACGGATTGCCCGTTCCGCAAGCGAAAATGACAACTCTGCCTTTTTCGAAATGGCGGATAGCCTTGCGGAGAATGTACGGCTCTGCGACCTTGGTTATCGTGAGCGCGGTCTGCACTCTCACCGCAACGCCGAGTTGCTCGAGTTTGTCCTGAAGCGCGAGTGCGTTCATAACCGTTGCGAGCATACCCATGTGGTCTGCCGTGGAACGATTCATCTTGTCGCCTGCCTGAATACCGCGCCAGAAGTTTCCGCCACCGATAACGACGCCCACGTCGATACCGAGATTTTTGACGTCGCGGATTTCCTTGCACACGTATTCGAGTTTTTCGGGGTCGATTCCCGTTCCGTTCGCGCCGGCGAGCGCTTCGCCGGAAAGTTTTATGACGACGCGCTTATATTTTGCGCGCGGGTCGATTATTCTTTCTTCGTCCATATTTCTCCTTGCAAGATTTCAACATTCTAACACGTTCAATCTTGATTTTTCACGATACTCTCGTAAAATATTCGTTATTTTGAAATTTCAAAAAAAGGAATGACAAGCATTCCTTTTTCATAAGTTTGATTATTTGTTGAGATGCGCTTGCGCCATAACTTCGCCGACGAAATCGTCTTCTCTCTTTTGGAGACCTTCGCCCATTGCATAACGGGTGAAACGGATGATTTTCGCATCGCCGTTTTGTTTCAAGTATTGAGCAACGGTAAGGTCGCCGTTCTTGACGAAAACTTGCTCGGTAAGGCAAACTTCTTTGTAGAATTTGTTGATTCTGCCGATGAGCATCTTTTCGATGATTGCTTCGGGCTTGTTGCTGTCTTCGTTCATCGCTTGCGCTTTGAGAATTTCTCTTTCGTGATCGACTTCGGATTGTGGTACTTCGTCTCTAGTGACGTATTGTGCGTTTGCAGCAGCGATTTGAAGTGCTACGTCGTGGATAACTTCTGCGCTCGTTCCGTTGGTTGCTTCAACCATAACGCCGATTTTGCCGCCCATGTGAATGTAGGTGTCAACGACGGTGTCATTTGCTTCGTAAACGGTGAAACGACGGATGGAGAGTTTTTCGCCCATCTTCATGACGTATTCGTTGGTCACGGGTTGCATTGCCGCAATGACGTCTTCGACGGTTGCGTTCGTGTTGTCAAGGATATAATCGGCAACTTGTGCGACGTACTCTTTGAACACCGGGCCGCCTGCGACGAAGTCGGATTCGCAGTTGACTTCCAAAAGAACGGATTTGCCGTTTTTGCTTGCTGCGAAAACGATGCCTTCTGCTGCGATACGCGCTTCTTTCTTAGCAGCGGTTGCCATACCTTTTTCTCTCAAAAAGTCGATTGCCGCTTCCATATCGCCGTCGGTTGCGACGAGTGCCTTTTTGCAGTCCATCATACCAACGCCGGTGCGTTGACGAAGTTCCATAACATCTTTGCTTGTGAATGCCATATATTTTCTCCTATATAGTTTGTTTTGAAACCGCACGCAAAAAGTTGCGTGCGGATATTTTGACGATTATTCTTGTGCTTCTTTCTCTGCGATTGCTTTTTCAAGTGCTTCTTCGGGAGTGAGAGCCTTTTCTTCTTTCACTTCTTCGACGGGGGCAGCAACTTCTTCAGCCTTCACTTCTTCGGTTGCGGCTGCGTGGAAAGATTCGCCTTGTTTTGCTTCGATAACCGCGTCTGCGATGATAGATGCAAAGAGTTGGATTGCGCGGATAGCGTCGTCGTTGCCCGGGATAACGTAGTCAACGAGATCGGGATCGCAGTTGGTGTCTACGACTGCAACGATAGGAATGTTGAGTTTGCGTGCTTCGCGAACTGCGTTTTCTTCTTTCTTAAGGTCAACCACGAACAAGCAGCCAGGAAGAGTGCGCATGTTCTTGATACCGCCAAGGTTCTTTTCGAGATCGTCACGTTCTTTCTTGAGATGTGCGACTTCTTTCTTGGGGAGAAGTTCGAACTCGCCGATGAGTTCCATTTGATTGATTTTGTTGAGTCTGTCGATTCTTGTGCGGATGGTCTTGAAGTTTGTGAGCGTACCGCCGAGCCATCTTTGGTTGATGTAGAACATATCGCAACGTTCTGCTTCTTGCTTGATAGCGTCTTGCGCTTGTTTCTTCGTGCCGACGAAAAGAACGGACTTGCCTTCTTGAACGACGCTCTTGACGAATTGATACGCTGCTTCTACGTGGTCAACGGAGATTTGAAGGTCGATGATGTGAATATCGTTTCTCGTTGCGTAGATGTACTTGCCCATCTTCGGGTTCCAACGCTTTGTTTGGTGTCCGAAATGCACGCCTGCTTCGAGCAGGGCTTTCATTGTTGTTACGGCCATTTTTGTGGTCCTCCTAGAATTGTTTGTACCTTCCATGGTTTCAACGTGAAAATCTCCTTGCGGAACAATAATCACTCCGCCACGGTGTGTGGTCGATTTGGATTATATTATATATAAAATAATTTTGCAAACAAAAATCAAAGAAAATCGCAAATTTTTAATAAAATTTTCAAAAATTTCCGTTTTTACGCGTTTTGGACGTTGTGCAAGTTGCGACAAACGCAAATCAGCACGCCGATACTGCGGCAAAAACGCAAAAAGAAAGCGCACGACGGTCGTGCGCTTTCAAAACTACGATTAATTTTTTAGTGGCAATCGTGATGGCAGCAAGAGCAATCGCTTCCGCAGTCGCAGTCTGCTTCTTCCATCTTTTCCACTTCCGCCATGAATTCGTCGAAAACTCTTTGCAAAAGGTCTTCGTCTTCGATTGCGGTAAACACGTCGTTGCCGTCTTCGTTTTCCACGATTTCGTAGATAAGCACTTCGTCTTCTTCGATATCGTCGAGTTTTTCGACGGGCTTCATGACAACGAACCATCTTTTGTCAACGTCGAGCGTTGCGAGATGATAGAAATTTTCGTCCTTATCGGTCTCTTGATTGTACAACGTGATGATATCGTCGTCTTCTGTTGTGTTGTTTTGGTCGTCAAAAAAATCAGCCATTTTTATATTCTCCTTGGGCGTTGCCCTTTTATTATCTTGATAGTAACATATTTTGCGCATTTTGCAACCAAATTATCTGAATCGCAACGAAAATTAAGACGATTTTATTTTATATCAAATGATATGATATTGCCGATTTATCTCAAATCTTCACTGTTTAGTCGCTTTTTGTGCAAAATATAGATTTTTGATTGTCAGAACTTGAAAGACGAGTGCGAATCGAGATACGCTTGCAAAATTATCGTTGCGGCAACCTTGTCGATGACTTTTTTGCGCTTTTCTCTTCTTACGTCGGCATCTATGAGCATACGCTCGGCAGACACCGTCGTGAGCCTTTCGTCCTGATAATACACGGGGATTCCGCTTGCTTTTTCAAGCAAATCGCCGAACTGTCTCGTAACTTCCGCTCTCGGTCCTTCAGTGCCGTCCATATTCTTCGGCAAGCCGAGAACGAACGCGTCGGCGTCTTCTCTCTTTGCGTATTCGCAAAAATACGCTATATCGGCGTCCGTATCGTTTTTCTTTCTGACGTATGTTTCGCGCGGATTTGCGGTTATTCCCAAAAGATCGCTGACCGCAACTCCTATGCGCACGTCTCCGACGTCAAGTGCGATTTTGTGTTTCTGCATCATTTTATAAGTCCTTTATAGTTTCTGTTCTTTCTTTTGTCGATTGCGTAAATGTTAGGCTTATTCTCGCCTATGTATTCGTACCATTTTTCGCCTTTGTCTTTAAGCACGATAACGCCCACGATACAAACCACAACCGAGATAAGCGTTGCAACCGCCCAGAATATCGTCTTGACGAGAACTTCTCCCAGATTTTCGCACACGGCCGCAAGCACCATACCGAGCGCAAACAACGCCATTGCCGGAATTATCGAGAGAAACGCGGTTATAATCTGATATACGTTTCCCCTGCTTGCCGTGCGCAATTCTGCCGAAGTTTCCCAGTGTTGATTGCCTTTTTTCATATCGAAAAGTATGCTGAGACTGCACACTCCCAAAACCATAAGCATTGTGTCTATGCCTGCAAACAGCGTCGATACGATGTCTATCTTGTACAGCAATATCGCAATCAGCATCACGGGTATCATTATAACCGATGCCGCGCCGCATGCAAGCAAAAGTTTGGATTTTATGCTGTCTTTCGGCTTTATGGGCAACGTTTTCGTAGCGAAAAAGGATTTTCCTTCTCTCGTGTACGCCTGATTTGCAAGCATATTCGCGCCTGCAAGGAAAATCATTGAATACATGACGACGTATCCGATATTGAGCATTTCAGCCATAAGCGCAGGCATTTCGCCTTCCGCTCCGCTCTCTTTGAACCCAGTAATGAAATAAGACACGACGATGAAAATCGGTGCCATCAACATGTTGGCAAAAGAACTCATCGCAAGAGAACTGTTGCGGACAATCATCGTCAAATCGCGTTTGGCAAGCGAAACCACGACGTTTTGTTGCTTGAAGTTTTCGGTTTTGTTGACGTCCTGTGCCGAGTTTTCGCCTTTCTTTGACATTATTCTGCGATAAAACAGCCCTGCAAGCAACAGAGAAACCGCAATCATAGCGACGGTTATGCCGACAGATATTCCGAAATTCTTCCCGGCGTCTATGCCCATTGCAAAGAAAACGAGAGTTTTGTCCGGGTAAACTACGGTTGCGAAAGTCGCCAAAACTCCGATCGTCTGATCGGTTATAATATCGTCGCCTTCCTGCCCGAAGCCTTTGGTGTTCATGAAGTAGACAAGAACCATATACGCGCACATTATAAGCATGTACGCAAGAACGGTCATTATGCTTTTTAGCGTGGATTTACCTTTTATGAAAGAACCTATCCAGGTTATCGGCAACGAAAACAGCGTCACGATAAAAAGCGGAAGCACGGGCGCGACCGCAGTTACGATTATCATAAGCGCGTACGCACCGTAAAACACCCTGCCGTTTGCGATATTGAAACCGATAAGCATCGAATACAGAATCGGCAACAGCATAAGAGCCGTCATTTTGAGAATCGTGACGTAAACAAGCGTGAATTTTGCAAAGAACACGTCGACGGGCTTTATAGGCAAAGATTGCAAAAGCGGCGCGTCTTTTGCTCCGTACAGCGTTGAAAACACCGCTCCGAGCGACAAAAACGTTGCGATGAATTGCACGGCTATAACGGCAATACAGACAAGATATGCAAGCGCCAAATCGTCTTGTACCGTGCTTGCAACGTATCCTGCCATTGCCGCGACTATCAGCACGATAGGCACGAAAGCAATTATCATACCCACCGAATTAGACTTCACTCGCTTTTGTCCTTTTTCTCTTCTTAAATCGGCGGTTACGTCTTTATATAGCGTTTTAAAAAGCAACAGCGATTTTGTCATATTCACTCCGCCTTATCGGAAAGTGTCGATTGCGACTGCAAATCGTCGGTGAGTTTAAGGAACAATTCTTCAAGCGATTTGTCCTGATTGCGCTCTTTGAGTTCTTCGATTCCGCAACAGGTTATAAGTTTTCCGTCGTCGATAATTCCCACTCTGTCGCACACTTTTTCCACAACTTCGAGAACGTGGGACGAGAAAAACACACAATTTCCTTTATCGGCATGTTCGCGCATGAGTTTTTTGAGATTAAAAGCGGATCTTGGATCAAGTCCCGTCATGGGTTCGTCAAGAATCCACACTTTCGGCTCGTGAATGAGCGCGGAAATGACGTTGAGTTTTTGTTTCATTCCGTGAGAATAAGTGGAAATTTGTTTTTTCACCGCGTCCGTGAGCGAGAAAAGTTCGGCATACTTGTCGAGCCTTTCCTTTCTTTCCGCCTGCGGAACGTCGAAAACGTCGCAAATGAAATTTATGTATTCCACGCCCGTCAAACCTTCGTACATAACGTGGTCGTCGCTGACGTATCCTATACGTTTTTTCGCTTCGATTGGATTCTGTTTAATATCTATACCGTCGATAAGCACGCTTCCTTCGTTGAAATCGACGATACCCGTTATCGATTTTATGGTTGTGGATTTACCTGCGCCGTTCGGACCGATAAAACCGAAAATCTCGCCGTCGTTGACCGTGAGAGACAGATTTTCGACGGACGGCTTCGGATTTGAACCGTAAGTTTTCGTAAGATTGTTGATTTGAAGCATTGTAAAAGAATTCTCCCGCTTTATTTAAGATTTAATTTGAGTTTGAGCCCTTCAAACATGTCGGTGAGCATTTCACTGACGCTTTGCTCGTCCCACTGAATATATTTTGTTGCAATCATCGTCGCAAAACCGTGCACGAAAACCCACATTTCCGTCTGAACGAGCATTGCGGTCTGCTTGTT
The DNA here is from genome assembly GCA_937881285.1 of uncultured Clostridia bacterium. Lineage (GTDB taxonomy): Bacteria > Bacillota > Clostridia > Christensenellales > CAG-917 > CAG-475. The sequence goes on from CALGEU010000158.1 coordinate 7,063, forward strand.
GCAACCAAGCGTTTTGACGAGAATATCCGTCATCGTACGTTGCGTGGAACTTGCCATTGACATAATCGACGCGCCTTTTTCGTCCATAAAAAGCAATTTGAAATACTCGGGATAATCCTTTGCAAAACCGATATACGCAAACCCTATCGCTTTGAAAGGCGGATATTTGTCGCTTTGCGAATGGTCTGCGATGTACTTCTCGAAAATTTTGAGTATTCGTTTGTTCACCGCGTCTTTCAAATCGTCCATAGTCGCGAAATTGTAAAAAATCGGCTGAATGGAGCAATCGAGTTTCTTTGCGATTGCACGTGCATTGAGTTGCTCACCGTTTTTTATCATATCGATGGACACGTTCTCTATCATTTGTTTGGATACGGACACTTTTCTTGGCATAATTCACCTGCCGTTTATTTTATATCAGTTGATATTATATGCGATTTACCGCACTTTGTCAATACTCGCCACGCAATTTTTGTCAAATTCCGATATATTAATATATCGCACGCACAAAAAAAAGCGAACGACATTGCAATTTGTCGTCCGCACATAATTTTTACTTTCTCTTCTCTTGTCTTTCTTTTATGACTTTCTCGAAGCCGTTTTCTGTAGGCTCGTAGAACTTTGCGTCCTTGATTTCGTCGGGCAAATACTGTTGTTTCACCCAACCACCGTACGAGTGCGGATATTTGTATCCACTCACTTTCTCTTCGTTTCCCTTGTAGTTCGGGTCTCTGAGATAAAGCGGAACGGTTTCGTGCTTTATCGTTTTCACCGCGTTTTCCGCACCGCCGAGCGCTTCGACGACTTTGTTCGATTTCGGCGCTTCGGAAACGTAGATTATGCCTTCGGCAAGCGGAATTCTGCCTTCGGGCAAACCGATACGCTCAAAAGCCTGCACGCACGACGTCGCAACGACTATGGCGTTCGGGTCTGCCATGCCAACGTCTTCGCAGGCGTGAATCATGATTCTGCGCCCTATAAGCATCGGGTCACAACCTGCTTCGATGAGTCTTTCCGCCCAGTACAACGCGGCGTTGCTGTCAGAGCCGCGCATACTCTTTATAAACGCCGAAATCATGTCGTAGTACATATCTTCGGTCATGCTGAGTGCTTTTTGCTGTATGGATTGCTCCGCTTCTTCTTTGCCTACTCTGATAATTCCGTCTTCTCCCGCATGCGTAGTGAGTGCGGCAAGTTCCAGCGCGTTGAGAGCCGTGCGCATATCTCCGCCGCTTGCCCATGCGATATGGTGCAACGCTTCGTCCGAGACCTGAAGATTCATGTTTCCGAGTCCGCGTTCTTTGTCTTTCACCGCTCTTTCGAGACCTTTGAGAATATCCTGTTCGGTGAGCCTGGAGAAATTGAAAATACGACATCTCGATACGATTGCGCGAGTCATCGAAACGTATGGATTTTCCGTCGTAGAGCCGATAAAAATGATGTATCCTTGCTCTATTGCCTGCAAAACGCTGTCGCTTTGAGCCTTGTTCCAGCGGTGACATTCGTCAAGAAGCAAATACGTGCGCTTTCCGTACATACGCAACAAATCGC
>CALGEU010000159.1 GCA_937881285.1 uncultured Clostridia bacterium
TTTTTTTGTCGAAAATTGCACGGTTTGATTATTGCACAAATGTCGGATATGTGATATATTGTATATATCACCAAAATATCTAAAGGGGTTGTATTGTTATGACTTTTGCACAATTTTTGTTCGTTGCCATCGACAAACTCTTCGACGGCGCGCAAAACAACAAGAAAATGCTCCGTTTCAAAGACGTGAAGTTTGAAATCGAAACCGATATCGCATATGGCAAGGACGAAGCGGAAAAACTCGACACTTACTACGTCAAAAAAGACGGAGACGAGAAATATCCCGTGTTCTTCTACATTCACGGCGGCGGCTTCGTCGCAGGCGACAAGAAATACAGACGCGGTCTTGCGCGTTGGGCGGCAAACAAAGGCTTTTTCGTCGTCAACGTCAACTACGGTCTCGGCCCGAAAGACCTTTTCCCGAAAGGACTTCAACATCTTGTCAACGCACTCAACTGGGTGGGCGCAAACGCAGAAAAATACAATCTCGACCTTGACAATATGTGCGTGTCCGGCGACAGCGCAGGCGGATACTATTCCGCAATGCTCGCTTGCGTGAGCACCAACAAGGCTTTGCAACAAAGATTCGGCGTTGAAACGAATCTCCGCTTCCGCACCGCAATGCTCGACTGCGGCATATACGACGTCGGCGAAGCACTCGGACAAAAGATGCCTTTCAATCTCACCGACAAGGTGCTTTACGATTTCAGCGGCGTACACGTCAAAGGACTTGACACCTACGAATACAGAGACGCAATGGCACCGTTCGATTTCGTCGACGCAAACTTCCCGATAAGTTTCATCACTTATGCCGAACAGGATATGTTCTGCAAAGGACAAGGACAGAAACTCATTGCGAAACTGAACGATTTGGGCGTGCACGTTGAATCTCACCACAGCACGAAATTCTTTGACAATCACTGCTATCCGCTCAATTGGAACAAGGGCGCGGCAATCGAAAATATCCGCCTTTGCGACGATTTCCTTGCCAGAGTGGTGAAGAAAGAAGTCTGATTTGAAAAAC
>CALGEU010000160.1 GCA_937881285.1 uncultured Clostridia bacterium
CGATGGCACAAGTGCGTATCCCGATTGAAAATCTCGTCGGCTACTTCACCGAACAATTTGAATTCTGATTTATCACCGAATTCAAACAACCACAACAAAAAACTTAAAAAAAGCACCGCGGTTGCGGTGCTTTCTTTTTTATTTCATAAGTTGAATTCCTGCTATTAAAGCTATCACTGATATAATTGCCAACACAATGTTCAATACTCTCAATTTTTTCATTTCCAAACTCCTTATGCTTTGATTTGCTCAATTTCAGATTCGCTTAACGACTTTAACCCATTCTTTTTCAACAAATCTTTGAGTCGCTCTAGCTTAATTTGTTGCTTCTTTGTCTTAACATTTTTTTCGACAACATGATATATGATTTCCGCTAGTATATCAACGATAATGGCAACGGCAAATATTGCGCATATAATAGGAATGCTTTTGACAATCAATGATAAAACTATCGAAAGAATAGATAAAATCGTTCCGATAAGCAACAAAGGAAGTGTTTTCTTGCGAATCACTTTATTAGTATCTTTTTGTGCATTTATATCATTGTTAGTCATTCTCATTCCGCCGAATGCAAAAGCTCTTTTTGTATATTTTTTGTCCTTATAAGAATAATCCAAAGAATACTCGGGAGCTACAATACAAAAAATCTTTTTTACTTTACAAGTGTCAGAATATGTAAAATCTTTATATTCATCCCCCGGGAGCGTATTTTCACATTCTTTGACTGCGTTTACAACACAACGCGCTTTTGCAATTTCAACCGCTTTTGAGCATGCATCTTTGGGATACTCAGTTTCAAAATCCACATTTTCAACTTCATAAGAAGAATCCCTTTTCATATTGTCGAAAGCATTTTCGAAGCGATCACAATCATCGAAATAAACTTGCTCTTCGTCTGAATTAAATACGAAACCACATTCCGTTTGGTCAAATTTTCCACTAGTCGGAGACCAATCCGTAACGGTGCGTGTCTTTTTTACTTTTTTCTCAACTTGACGTTGAAGTTGTGGATCCCATTCTTTTTGATAATCGTAGTACTCTTCTGTTCTGTTATATCCTATAGAAGCACCGTAATTCAAGGAAACATCTGCTTTTACACAAAGCATTTGTTTGTAATCTTTTTGTACAGGATTGAACTTTGAGTCAAAGATATCTTCAGGCGTCGACCTTTTTATTGCCAAATCAATCAGGGCTTGTCTAAAAAACTCTTGTGAAGTATTTTCAGGTTTTATAACCCAGTTCGAGTTTTCAATAGAACTGCCATTTCCTTTTTGAATAACATACACATTATTCTTTACAATTTGATTTGGCGTTGTTTGTTGTTTAAAATTGACTTTTGTTCCGCAACTTTTACATATTCCGTAATCTTCTGAAATTAAATCAATATCAGTAGAACTACATTGCGGGCACTCATAATGCTTTTGCTCCATAAAATTTTCTCCTAAAAATATTTTTAAATGTTAAACAAGCAATATTAAGTAAAAATAATCAAGTCCCTATGCTCAACATTTTAATAAAAGTATATTCTCAATATTTGAGATTGTCAAATGTTTTTCTCAATAATTGATACAATAAAAATATGAAGGTGAATTTCAAAGAAAACTTAAAACAATTACGGGTTGAAAACAAATTAAGTCAAAAAGAATTGGCTTCAAAATTGGATACCACCGTAAAAACAGTTTCTCATTGGGAAACTGGATATAGCGAGCCTTCCATTGTTCAGATTGTTGAATTATGCAATATATTTGAAATTTCAACAGATGAATTACTTTGCAAGTAAACTTTAAGCACCGCAACTGCGGTGCTTTTTCAATGATTTATATTTCTGTTTATCACAATTCGGTGTATTTGCCGTTTTCGTCGAATACGCCGATTTTTTCTCCGTCAGT
>CALGEU010000161.1 GCA_937881285.1 uncultured Clostridia bacterium
GACGTCATTTTATCAAAAGCCGTCGCAGTGTCAACAGTATCTTATCCGCCCGAAAAAATCGATGAAATGAACATTCTCAACGCAACCAAAGCGTGTATGAAAGACGCGATTATGTCTCTTGACGTCAAGCCTGACATCGTCATCGTCGACGCACTCGAACTCGATATCCCGTACAAGACTTTCGGCATAATACACGGGGACGCGCTTTCATATTCTATAGGTGCGGCTTCGATTGTCGCAAAGGTGACGAGAGACAGGTATATGGAAGAAATGGCGAAAGAGTATCCGCAATACGACTTCGAGCACAATATGGGATACGGCACGGCAAAGCACATCGCCGCACTCAAAGAATTCGGTCCGACTCCCATACACAGAAAATCGTTTATAGGACATTTCGTGAAATGAACACAAAGCAAATCGGCGATATAGGCGAGAGCGTTGCCCGTCGCGTTTACAGCGAACGGGGATACACGATTCTCGAAACGAACGCAAAATACGCAGGTTGCGAAGTCGACTTGATTTGTGAGTGCTACGTTGATGAAAACGGAAAACTCGTAAAGCGTGAAAAAAATAATTCTTTCGTGAAGTTTGCGCATAAACTGCTTGGAATTTCGCCGCTCGAAAAAGGTGAACGAACAATCGTTTTTATCGAAGTGAAGACGAGATACGGTGAAGAAATGGGCTTGCCGGAAGAAGCGGTTACTCCCTATAAAGTCGGCAGATACGTGACGGCGGCAAAAGCGTTTTTGAGCGAGCACAGGCTTCAAAACGACAACGTTCGTTTCGACATTTTTGCGGTCGACGAAAACGGCTACAACCTTATAGAAAACGCATTCACGGAGAATGACGCAAAGTACCCTAAAAACCGTGTGAGTTTCAGAAAATAGCGTTTATCCGCTCGTTTTTAAGAAAAAAACGAAAAAAATCATTAAAAAGTCATATTTTATTGTTTATTCGCTTGTTAATAAACTTTATTTATGATAATATAACACGCGTGACTCGGATGTTCCGCTGGCAAGAGACGCTTGTGAAAGAACATTTGGTAAAATACAGGAGGTCCATATGAACATTATCGACACTATCGAAAGAGAAGGCATGAAACAAGACTTGCCCCAAATCGCAATCGGTGACCAAGTTAAGGTCAACGTCAAGGTTGTTGAAGGTACGAGAGAACGTATCCAAACCTATGAAGGAACCGTCATCGCAAAGAAAAACGGCGGCATCCGCGAAACGATCGTCGTTCGCCGCGTTACGTTCGGCGTCGGCGTTGAAAGAACGTTCCCGATTCACTCACCGAAGATTGATAGCATCCAAGTGGTGCGTCACGGCAAAGTCAGACGTGCAAAACTTTATTACTTGAAGAACAGAACCGGTAAGGCTGCAAAACTTAAAGAAGTCTAATTACCGTTTTTCGGAGAGAAATTTATGAAAAAAAGAATTGTTTTCATAAGTGCAATTGTGCTAGTCTGTGTGCTAGCACTTTTCGCATTTACGGCTTGCAACACCGCAAGCAGCGAAGTCGGTGAAGAACTCGTCACAAACGGCGATTTTTCTTCATTCAACACCGACACGAAAAAGTTCGACGGTTGGACGACGTCTTCGTCAAGCGTGATTTTCTATAGATCACAGGTTTCCGACGACGATTCCAACAACTACGCTTTGTCAATCGACAACACTTCGGCTGGTTACAACTATTTGCAACAATCAATCAAAGTGGACACCAACAAGATTTACAAAGTCAGCGTCGATTTCAAGATCGAAAGCGACCTTTCCAACAAGACCGGCGCATACGTGACGTTCCTTGAAAACGTGGACTACAAGTTCGTGTCTCACTCGACGAAAACCAACGGTTTCGTGACCAGCACGTTCTACGTTCGCCCGAAGAACACCGACTATCTCACGATTGCGCTTTGCATAGGTTCTCAGGAAAACGCTTGCAAGGGTAAAGTCTATTTCGACAACGTATCCGTTCAACGCGTCGAAGAAGTTGCAGAAGGCTATGAAGTCGTCAACTTCAAGAAAGCGAAGACCGTCATGACAAGTGCCGACGCAAACGGCATTTGCTTCATCGTTCTCATGACTTTGTTCGGTGCGGTTGTGCTAGGCGGCGCATATATCCTTATTAAGCGCGTGTATGCAAGAAAAGACGCATTCGTCGATTTCGGCGCAAGCGTTGCATACGAAAAGAAAGCACCCAAAACAGCAAGCAAATGGTACAACAACAACTGGTTTATCGCTTGCATGATTATGCTCGGCGCTGCGCTTTTGAGACTTATCTTCTTGCTTACGATGTACGGCATGGGCGGTGAAATGACCGCAACGATAAAAGTTGCAAAAGAATATCTCGGCGTAAACAACGGCGTGTTCAACTTCTTTGAGAAGATGTCCGCGCTCAACACGACAAGCACTTATTCTCCGGGCGCACTTTATATCCTTGCAATTCTCGGTTTCACCACGCAAGGTCTCGACACTATGGCGACGTCAATCGTGTTCCGCCTTATCAACGTCATAGCAGACGTTGCGGTTGTCGGCATGATTTATTTCTACGGTCAAAAACGCGTCGGAAACAAGATTGCAACCATTTACGCTTCCTTGTATGCGATTCTTCCGCTTGCACTCGTTATGAGCGGCATCAACGGCACGTTTGAGTGTTTGCTTATCGCGCTCGTCATCGCATCGATAATTCTCATGATAGAGAAGAAGTATCTTGCAACTTACTTCGTCATGACTCTCGCTGCAGTGCTCGATATTCGCGCTCTTGCAGTTGCGCCTATCATCGTCGCATACTTCGTGTATATGTATATCAAGGACAACGACAATATGAAGAAATTCACGGCAAACCGTGCGAAAATCGTCTTCGGTCTCGTCGGTACGGTCGTCCTTGCATACTTGCTCACAATTCCTTGCGCAATCCATCAGATTCAGGCTGGCGACGCTTTCTTCGGATTCAAAGTGATGGTTCAGGAAATGACCAACACCACGTTCTTCGTCAAGGATGCGTTCAACCTTTACGGCATGGTCGCAATGAACGGTAAGACGTCGCAACAGAGCGTCAATATTCTCAACCTTATCTTCATTCTCGTGCTTGAAGCGTACGTCATTTCGCTCTACTTCAAGAACCGCAACAAACAAGAACTTATCCTTCTTGCGTCCTTCACGCTTGCAGTCATCGCAGTGTTCACAATCAAAGTGACCTACACGTATTTGTTCTTGTCATTGGCTCTTGCACTCATCTACACGATGATAAGCGGTGACAGAAGAATGTATTTCATCACAAGCGGCATCGCAACGCTCGGCTTCATCAACTTCGCTCAACTTATGAACCAAAGCGGCTTCGTAAAGAGCGGCGTTATCAACACGGCAGTCACGAGTTTTGAAACGACAGGCCCGTTCTATATCGTGTTCAGCGTTCTTGCAGTGCTTCTTATCGGCTACTATGCATACGTGTCCTATTCGATCACAAACAACACCAAGATTGTGGACATCAAGGCAATGCCCGACACGCTTGCAAACACCATCAAATACGGCTTCAAGAGTTTGAAAGCGAAATTTGCGAAGAGCGACGAAGAATAAAAATCATCGCGTATTTACGAAATGCCCGCAATTTTGCGGGCATTTCTTTTGTTCGCTTGATTTTTATTCAGCTAACCGCGACGAGAATTTTTGCTATCAGTTTACGCACGGACAAATGTTCAGTTCATGTCGCAATTTCGCAAAATTATCGTCTTGGTGTGTGCGCCGTTGGCGCAGGCGGACAATTTGTGTGTATTTATGAAATGCCCGCAATTTTGCGGGCATTTCTTTTGTTCGCTTGATTTTTATTCTGCTTGGTGTGCGCCAACGGCGCATTACAATTTCATCGTAAAGTCTACAATAAAAAAAGCACTCTTTCGAGTGCTTTTTAATCTAAATCTATGTTGTTTGCGTCAAACGACGGTGAGTTGAGAAACTCGCTCACCGATACTCCCAAACCGTTTGCAAGCATAATCACGGTTT
>CALGEU010000162.1 GCA_937881285.1 uncultured Clostridia bacterium
GCGGGGGAAGGATTTGAACCAACGACCTCCGGGTTATGAGCCCGACGAGCTACCAACTGCTCTACCCCGCGATATTGAATGCTTGCTTATGATATGATAAATAAAAGAAATTGTCAAGCGGATTGAAAAAATAAATTTTTTAAGCGCAAAATTGTGCGGATTTTTCTTTCTTACCCCACAAAATATTGTCCGTGGCGACGAAAATCGTTTCGCAAAAAAAAATTTTTATAATAATGTGAAATTTTTTTCATATTTTCATTGACATATCGCAAACCTTCCTATATAATGCAATCGTAAGGTACGAAAAAACCTTACCCAAAATATCGCATCATCTCAGCAATGATGATTTCTCCCTATAAATGTCTTCTTACAAAAGCAAGCGTCCCGAGCAGAAATGCTCGGGACGTTTGTTTTTTATGCTTTATTCTTCTACGTCGTTATTTCTTGGATATCCTTAAAACATCAGGTCAATCGTCGCTCTCGTCCGCGGCGCATTTTTCACGTGCGACGGGAAGTTCGACGGGCGTCTTGGCATTGACGACGTTTATCGCCTTGCACGACGTGCATTTGACTTGAAACTCGAACGCGCTCTTTGACATATACTCGTCAACAGCCACGATTTTGCCGAGTTTGTGCGTACATCTTGAACAACACACCCAAAACGAATTGCCGTATTTTCTGACTACGGCATTGCAATATATCTGCTTTTCGTTTTCGGTTTCCTGCTTAATAGGTTGAGTTGCAATCTGCAAATCTTTTTCTTCTGACATAATCCTACCCTTCGCTTTTGCGCTTATTTTATGTTCGGCGTCCCCAAATGACCCAAATAACGCCGACACACGCTTTTGCGCGTGTGATACAGATTGTAGCATAACTATCTCAATTCTGCAAGTTCAAAAATAAGTTTTTCGGTTTTTTCCCAGCCGAGACAGGGATCCGTGATGGATTTTCCGTACACACCGCCGTCGCAGGATTGTGCGCCGTCTTCGATATACGACTCAATCATAAGCCCTTTCACAAGTCCGTGAATATCGTTCGACTGCATTGCGCTGTGCAAAATCTCTTTTGCTATACGCGGTTGTTGATCGAATTTCTTTGCGGAATTCGAGTGGTTCGTATCGACGATAACCGCAGGATTTTCAAATCCGCCTTCCGCAAACATATTGTACACGTTTTGCAAATCTTCGTAGTGATAGTTGGGTATCGTTTGTCCGTATCTGTCAACCGAGCCGCGCAGTATTGCGTGTGCGAGAGGATTTCCTTTGCTGTTGACTTCCCAGCCCGAATACACGAAAGTGTGCGGATGTTGCGCCGCGCGTATCGAGTTCATCATAACTTTCAAATCGCCGCTCGTCGGGTTCTTCATGCCGACGGGAATGTCCAGTCCGCTTGCCGTGAGTCTGTGGAACTGGTTTTCAACCGACCTTGCGCCCACTGCGACGTAGGACAATACGTCGGACAAATACAAATGGTTTTCGGGGTACAACATTTCGTCCGCGCAGGAAAACCCGGTCTGTTGCAACGCTTTTATATGCAGTTTTCTTATTGCGATAAGGCCTTTGAGCATATTTTCGCCTGCGTGCGGATCGGGTTGATGCAACATTCCCTTGTATCCGTCTCCCGTCGTGCGCGGCTTGTTGGTGTAAATGCGCGGAACGATGACTATCTTGTCCTGCACTTGCTCCTGCACTCTGCGAAGACGTGATATATAATCGAGCACCGCGTCTTCTCTGTCCGCAGAGCACGGACCTATCACGAGAATAAGTCTGTTATCCTTGCCCGTAAAAATGTTTTCAAGCGTCTTATCCGTCTCTTTTTTGCGTGCGGCAAGTTCTTCGTCGATGGGATACATCGCTTTTATTTCCTGAAGAGTGGGAAGTTTTCTTTTGAATTCGAGATTCATTGTTTCTCCTTTGCGTCCTTGTCAAAGACTCTGCGGCGAGCGGTCGAAATTCGCATCATTTCGCGAATCGAGTCTCGGTCGTCTGTTTCTATACATTTTTTCAAAGCGTCGAAATGCTCTTCAAAAAGATTCATTTGCGCTATAAGTTCGTCCTTGTTGAGCAAGAAAAGTTCGCTCCACATATCGTCGTTGATTTTCGCTATGCGCGTAAGGTCCCTGAACGAGTCGCCCGTGTAACTTGCAAGATGCGTCGAGTCCTTGCACACCATAAGCGACACCGCTATACAATGCGTAAGGTGCGACAAAAATCCCGCCATTTCGTCGTGTTGCTCGGGCGTCAGCACGGAGATTTTGGCAAATCCGAGTTCTTTTCCCAACGCTTTGCACGCTTCTATGCCTTCGGACGTGTTTTTGTCCGTCGGCACGACGATATAGTTCGCGCCCTTGAAAATTGCGGGATTTGCGTGTTCGACGCCGCTTACTTCACGCCCCGCCATAGGGTGCGCGCCGACAAATTCCACGTCGCTGCGGAGCAATTTCTGCACCATGTACACCACGCTTCCCTTAACGCCCGTCACGTCCGTCACGAGTGCGCCGTCTTTTATGAACGACTGATATTTTTCAATCCAGTCGATAAAAACGTGCGGATACACCGCAAACACGATTACGTCAAACTTTCCGACGTAATCTTTGTCGACCTGCGTTTGCCCGGACTTTATCCAACCTTTCGACAAGGCGTATTCAATCGCTTTCTCGTCAACGTCAATTGCACCGACTTCGTATCCTTTTTCGGTAAGCGCACGTGCGTACGTTCCGCCGATAAGTCCGAGACCGACTATCAATATTTTCGAGTTTTCGTCAAATTTCATAAACTTTTGCTCCTGCTCTCTTCAGCACGTCGAAGAAGTCGGGAAAACTCTTTTTCACCGCTTCCGCTCC
>CALGEU010000163.1 GCA_937881285.1 uncultured Clostridia bacterium
TTTTCAAAAATCCCATTTTACGCAGGTGAAACAAGTTTCCCCTGCTCGTTGAGTAGGGAATTAAAATTCCCACTCATTCGGCGAATTGAAATTCTTTTTTCGTTTTTTCAATTCGCCTAGTAAACAATCCGAAAAATGCTTTCGCATCTTTTTCGGATTGATTGTTTGCCGTTTTTCTTCAACAAAACGCAACACGGCTGACGAGCGTTCTCGGGGATACGCCCCACACCGTCTAAGCGTCGTTTATTCGCTGTCTTGCGCACTGTCCAGCGCATTCTGTTTGCAATAGGTGTCTACCCCTTCAGGGCTTAACACGTTTTCAGGATGCTTCTCCACGGTGAATTGCTTGATGCCGCGATACCAGTACGGTTTGCCACTCTGAGAGTTGTATTGCGAATAGATGTTGCCTTCATATATCAACTTGCATTTGCGCGCATTCTTCTCCTTTACGTCGATGCCCATTTCGCGCAACGACTCGGCATTCTCAGCCTGTTGATGTTTCACCCAGATGAACTCCCATTCTGTGCGGAGCAGCGTCTTTTTACGGCTAAAGCGATGCTTTTTGCCATAGACATCTTTCTTTCCTAGAATGTAGATGACGTCCGTTGTGAGTTTTCGAACCGCAGCATCCACTTTGCTAAAGTTCTGAACGTCGCCCAAAAATACGAGATCATGGTGTCGGATGTACTTGAATCCGTCTATAATATCCGCCTTCATATTGCCGTTCTTGTTCCAATCCCTGCAATCCATGAACGAGTCTATCTCGTCGCAACCTATGACCGTGTAAGGGGGAAAATATTGAACTTCTTTTCTTCGTCCGGGCAATCCGAACTGAGAAATGTCAGTGTGATATGTAGGTTTCCCATTAGGGAGAAACAGTTTAGATCGAGTTCGATACGGGCACGGCGGAACTGTAAGTTTGTAGCCGATGCTGTTCAACTTCTCGATCTCGACTTTTGCCATTTGCAGCCGCTCTGCACCGTGATACTTCGAGTCTATCGATATTAGTGCGTTGAGAAACGATGTTTTGCCCACGCCCTGCGGTCCGACGATGATATAAACTCCTGGCGGAATAGGCTTGTCGATAAACTCATCAGTCACCGTGTTGGTGCGCTCGAGATCTGTCTTGTGAAAACGTTTATAAAGAATAGTCGAACCGATAGTCACCGTAGTGACAAACGCGCATGCGCTCGCAGTGATAATCAATGCCGTATTAACCATCAGAGCACCTGTCCGTCGCTCGGAGAGTCGTCTTTCTTCATCTCCGCGATCAACTTATCGATGTAGTTGACCATGTACTCGAAGCCGTATATACGGTCTGATGCCTGTTGTTTTCGGCACTCGTATCCATACTCGATGCTCATGCGGTCGTAATGCCAGTCACGACGTGCCTGGAGATACGACCTGACCAAATCAATGAGTCTCGGCTTCGATGTCACCTTCGATGTCGTTTTATCGTCAGACGCAGGCTGCGCGGCGGGCTTCGATGTCGGCGTTGCCTGGTCTTGCTTTCCGGCATCCGCAACGGCTTCTTCGATCGTAACTTGCGCATCCACTGTCGGCGCATTTTCTTCTGCTCGAACCATTTCTTCTAGAGTTTCACCTTTGGGAACATCGAGAAGATCGAGACGTTCGTCTCTGAAATCTTGCCAATCCGGGCATGGTGCAATTTCTTCTTCTTTTATTGCTCTACCGCCGCGCTGCTCGATGGCTATTTGCTTTAAGGCTTCATTCTGCAAGCCCATAAGCGTGATTAAAATTTTTTCGTCAATCATACGCTACCCCTTTATTTACTTGACCAAATCAAATTGATGGTATATATTTGTAATAAGAAGTGTTCAGGTGCCACGATTTATCGTGATGGATTGCTCTTGCAATCAAACCGTTGCAGATCTGTGAGTCAATGTGACTCGCTGGGCGCACTTCTTTTTTTATTGCCTTTTCAAACACAATGTTGAAAGGCACGCGCACGCTCGCACGTGCGCGCCCTAGATGTTTGTTAGTTGTTAGAATACAATGGAGTTATTATCCAATGAAACACTATCCGCGAACGTCATAAGCGAGTCCATATCTGCATAGAGCGGTATGACGTGCGTTTCGTCTGTGAAACCGAGAGATTGCAGTTCCGTCGCATAGGAGATCGTCACGGTGATGTACATGAACGGTTTATCTCCCATTGCTCGCAATGCCGTGACGCATGCGTTTCTACGACTGGTGAGCGTCGTTCCTTCATTGTAGAGCGATGATGAGTTGAGCATCGT
>CALGEU010000164.1 GCA_937881285.1 uncultured Clostridia bacterium
TGCGATTTGCCAAGGAACTCGAACTTCTCGAACCGACGGGCTATCAGAATCCGAAGCCGACTTTCCTTCTCAAAGCGGACGGATTGCGTTTCGAACGTATAGGCTTTTCGCAACACGTCAAATACGTGGGGCAGAACATAGACCTTATGGGCTTTTCAAAGTTTGCCCCGTGTCTTACGGCAAAGACGGGAAGGGTGGACCTTGAAGTTTCGCTCGGTGTCAACGTGTTTCAAAACAGAGAAACCGCACAGGGCATTATACAGACTTTGCAGTTTGAAAACGTGTGCGTGAGCAAGGAAGAGAGCAATCTCATGAACATGCATCATCTTCTCAAAGAAGGTGAAGCGAACTTGCAAAAAACGGACTTGAACAGTGTGAAAGAGTGGCTTAAACATCCGTTCGGGACGGTTATAGCGTGTTTTTCGCAGTCCGATTACGAAAGACTTTGCGACGCTTGCGACGAGATAAAGAAGTTGCCAGTGTTGCTTGCGACGCCGCGTTGTCTCAATCCCGAAAACTGCGTCGTCGTATGTCCTGCCGAATGTTTCGATTTCTCGTTCTATTCAAGAGTTATCGTGTCGGGACATCCGCTCACGGACGGGTATCTTGCTTATCTTGACGAAGTTTCAAACGAGTGTTATGCGCTTGGCGAGTGCACGGCTCAACGTATATCGGTGAGCGACGATACGCTTCGTCACGTTTACAAGGAGATAGTAAATCTCGCTTCTCGCACGACGAAGATGGGCAGTCCGCACAAGATGTACGTCGCACTTTGTCAAAGATATAAGGTGAGCGAAACGATTTTCAATCTCGCACTTATGATATTCGAGCAAGTGGGACTTGTCACGATAAGCGACAAGGGATTTGTCAGCATATCGAAGAAGAGCGTTAAACTTGCCGATAGCGTGGCGTATCGCAACGTAAAGCACGAATAAGAAAGAAAAATCGCTCCTTTGCGTCCGAGCGGTATTGCAATGCTGCGATTTATAAAGTATAATTATATATAATATATAAACAAAAACCGTATATACGCGTATACACGGAAGGAAAATATGGACGATTTGCTTGTAAAACTTCGCAAGATTTATCCTGCGAATTATGCGGAAATCAAGAAGGCGCACGACTTTGCCGAAGAAGCGCACCGCGGACAGAAGAGAAGTTCGGGTGAAGACTACTTCATACATCCTTGCGCCGTCGTTGAAATCCTTGCGGACTTCGGCTTTGACAGTTCAACGGTCATAGCCGCGTTTTTGCATGACGTTCTTGAAGATACGTCGGTGACTTACGAGCAACTTCGCGAAGAATTCGGCGACGAGATATGCGAACTCGTCGACGGCGTCACGAAACTCGACAAACTGCAATTCGTCAACAGAGAAGAAGCGCAGGCGGAGAACTTCCGCAAGATTTTCTTTGCAATGGCAAAGGATTTGCGCGTTATCATCATAAAACTTGCGGACAGACTGCACAACATGCGTTCTTTGCAATATCTTCCGCCCGAAAAACAACAGCGCATATCCAAGGAAACTTTGGATATATACGCGCCGCTTGCAGGCAGACTCGGTATTTCGTTCTTCAAGTGCGAACTCGAAGACCTTGCGATGAAGTATCTTTATCCGAGCGAATACAAGTATATCAAGGAGTCCGTCGACCGCAAAAAGAGCGAAAGACAAGGCTTTTTGAACGTAATCTGCAAGCAAATAGAAGAAAAACTCAAAGAAATGGGCATACACGGCGAAGTCAACGGCAGACCCAAGCATTTCTATTCCATTTTCAAGAAAATGCACAATCTGCATATCGACATCGACCAGATTTACGACTTGCTTGCGGTGAGAATCATCGTCGATTCCGTCAAGGACTGCTACACGATGCTTGGTGAAATCCACACGATGTGGAAGCCTATGCCGGGCAGATTCAAAGACTATATCGCAATGCCCAAAGCCAACAACTATCAGTCTTTGCACACGACGGTCGTCACGCCGTACAACGAAACTTTCGAAATTCAGATTCGCACCTACGAAATGCACCGTATTGCTGAATACGGTATCGCGGCGCATTGGAAATATAAGGAAGGTACGACGGGCAAGGACAGCGAACTTGACAGCAAAGTGCGCTGGCTTCGCGAAGTCATGGATGCACAAAAGGATATAGACGGCGCAAAAGAGTTTATGGACGCCGTCAAAATCAACGTTTTCGACGACGAAGTGTTCGTGTTCACGCCAAAAGGAGACGTTTTCGATTTGCCCGTCGGCTCTACGCCGCTCGATTTGGCGTATAAGATTCACTCCGCAATCGGCAATAAGTGCATCGGCGCAAAGATAAACAAGCGTATGGTGCCGTTGTCCACGAAACTTTCAAACGGCGACATAGTTGAAATCATAACTTCAAATTCGTCGAAAGGTCCGAGCCTTGACTGGCTCAAATACGTGCATACCGCTTCCGCACGCTCGAAAATCAGAGCCTATTTCAAGAAAGAGAAGAAGGAAGAGAATATCGAGCGCGGCAAGGATATGCTTGAAAAAGAAGCGAAACGCCGCGGATACGCACTCGGAGAAATCTTCACGCCCGACATTCTCGAAAGCATACTTCAACGTCATGCAATGAGCAGCGAAGAAGACTTGTATGCGGCGGTCGGTTACGGCGGACTTACGACGGCGCAGGTTCTGACCAAAATAATCGAAGGCTTCAAGAAAGAAGACAACACCAAGAAAGAAATCACGCCCGATATGGTTTCAACCGTCGAGCAGAAGCCGCACAAACACTCGAAGAGCGGCGTTCTCATCAACGGCAACGCAAACTTTACGGTGCGTATGGCGCAGTGTTGCTCACCCGTTCCCGGTGACGAAATCGTGGGCTATATTTCGCGCGGCAGGGGCGTTTCCGTTCACCGCAAAGATTGCCCGAACGTCAAAGGAATGGAAGAAGAAAGACTCATTCAGGCGAGTTGGGACAGTGACGGAGACGAGAGTTTCAACGCAACGCTCATCATCGTGTCCGACAACAGAAGCGGTCTTCTTGCATCCGTTACGGCGCAGATTGCAAATGCGCATCTCGGCATCGTCGGCGTAAACGCCAGAGTCGACGAAAAACTCGGTCTTGCGGAAATTTCCGTCACCGTGCAGATAAAAAAAGCAAGCGAACTGGAAGATTTGGTCAAGAAAATCAAAACCGTCCCCGGCGTGCTTGACGTAAAGAGATAAAATGAGCGACGTAAAATATTTTCACCTATACACGGGAAAACTCGATGAAAACGCATATATCGTCATCAACGGCGACAAAGGTTTCGTCGTTGACCCGGGCGGTGAAGAGCAGGCTATAATCGACATTTTCAAGGGCGCGAAAGCAAGAATAGAAGCGATTTTGCTCACGCACGCGCATTTCGACCATATAGGTGGAGTCGCAAATCTCGTGAGACTTGCAAGCATTGACGAAAACGGCAATGAAGACTCGTCGCTTGCGCCGACGGTGTTTATGCACAGGCTAGACCTTGACAAAATCGGCTCGTACAAGAATATGGGCTTTTCTATGGGCGTAAAAGTCGAAAAATTCACGCCCGACGTGCTTTTGCAGGGCGGAGAAACTTTGAATATCGCAGGTTTGGAAGTCAAAGTGCTGCACACACCTGGGCACTCTAAAGGCGGAGTTTGCTATATCGTAAAAGACAAAATATTCGTAGGCGACACTCTGTTTTTTATGTCTTACGGCAGATACGATTTCTACGACGGCGATTTTCAGGAACTCAAAAACTCCATAATCAACAAACTGTTCAGACTAAAAGGCAACTATACGCTTTTGTCGGGACACGGCGAGCCTACGACGCTCGAATTTGAAAGAAGAAACAATCCCATACTTACGGCAGAAGAAACTCCGCGCGCGGTTGACTGAAAAATGATAAATCTGACCATATCAAACGACGAATATCTCAACGACATTATGGAACTCGTTCGCCCTTTTGAAACAAGGACGAGCGACGATTTGTCAATCGACGTCGAGTATTCGGACGAGAACGGCGGCATGAAAATCCGCATCTCGTCGGACGCGCTTTGCGGATTTGTCAAGAATTATGCTTTCAACGTCGTCGCGAAAGACGAACTCGAAAGAAAAAGAATAGAAAAACGTTATCTCAAAATTGCAATTTATCGCACTTTGAGTTTTCTCACGGGAGTAAATTTGCCTTACGGTTGCCTTACGGGTATCCGTCCGACAAAACTTTATCTCGAAATTCAGAACGACGAAACAAAATACGGAAAAACCGCTCGCGAAGTGTTTGAAAAAGATTACAGCGTGAGTGAAAACAAAGTCGAACTGGTTGAAAGAATAGTCGACGTTCAACGTCCTTTGCGCAACAAAACGAGCAAGGAATACGACGTTTTCGTGTTCATACCTTTTTGCCCGACGAGATGCGCGTATTGTTCGTTCGTAAGCCTTCCCATAGACAAACAAAAGAAACTCGTGCGCCCGTACGTCGATTGCCTTATAAGAGAACTCGAACAGACAAAAGAGTTGATTAGAAGCAAGAAAATCAAGGTCAGGGCGGTGTACGTCGGCGGCGGCACTCCGACGTCTGTCGGAGCGGAACTTCTTGACGAAGTGCTGGAACATTGCCACTTCGGCGGAAAGGAATTCACCGTTGAAGCAGGGCGTCCCGACACCATAAACAAAGACATTGCCGACGTTTTGAAAAAGCACGGCGTGACGAGAATTTCCGTCAATCCGCAGACTTTCAACGACAAGACTTTGGAGATTATCGGCAGACGTCATAAATGTGCGGATACGTACAACGCGTATATGCTCGTCAAAGACGATTTCGACGTGAATATGGACTTGATTGCGTGTCTTCCGGGCGAAACTTTTGAAGACTTCAAACGCTCCGTCGATATTGCCGTCGCACTCGACCCGGCAAATATAACCGTGCATACGCTTTATATGAAAAAAGGCTCTGCGCTCAAACAGTGCGGATACGACAACACCGACTACGACACGGCGTCGAAAATGGTGGATTATGCGTATTCTAAACTGACGGAATCGGGATACGAGCCGTATTATATGTATCGCCAGAAATACACGAGCGGCAACCTTGAAAACGTAGGATACGCAAAGCCCGGTAAGGCGTGTATTTACAATATCGACATCATGGAAGAAGACACGTCCATAATCGCAAACGGTGCGAACGCAATATCGAAAAAGTGGGATAAAAAGCACAATCTCATCACTCGTTGCGCAAACTACAAAGAGCCGCTCGAATACGTCAAACACATCGACGAGATGTTGTTGCGCCAAAGCGAATTCTGGAAATAAAAATTCATTTCCCCAAAATCGTCAAATCGGTTTACATAAAAATTTATATATGCTAATATATCAACAGTACTTTCGACTAGGTTCAGACAAAACTCCGAGTCTCCACTTGGTTGAAAGCGAATAAATTATCCAACGAAGGAGGCAAAACAATGGATAAAGCAGTAAAACAAGAAATCATCGCAAAGTACGCTCGCAAGGAAGGCGACACCGGTTCTCCCGAAGTGCAAATCGCGCTTTTGACCGCTCGTATTTCCGAACTCACCGAACACCTTAAGAATCACCCGAAAGATCACCACAGCCGTCGCGGTTTGTTGATGATGGTCGGTCACAGAAGAAGTCTTCTCAACTATCTTAAGGAAATGGACATCGAAAGATATCGTGCGATCGTCAACTCTCTCGGTTTGAGAAAGTAAAATTTTCGGGTGTGGTTTTTCCGCACCCGATTTTTTTTGCGGAAAGCGTTTTTCCGCTACGAAACAAGTAAAAAATAAAAACGTCGCAAAGCGACGATAAAGGGAATGACGGAATTCCCAGAAGGAGTATTTTATGGAAAAAAGAATTTTTAAGACAACGGTAGGCGGCAGAGAAATGACCGTCGAAACAGGCGCATACTGCGGACAATCCAACGGTTCTTGTATCGTTCGTTGCGGTGACACGGTCGTTATGGTCAACGCCACGATGAGCAAAGCACCCCGTGACGGTATGGACTTTTTCCCTTTGAGCGTTGACTACGAAGAGAAAATGTACGCAATCGGCAAAATCCCCGGCGGATTCAA
>CALGEU010000165.1 GCA_937881285.1 uncultured Clostridia bacterium
CGAAAACCGCTCGAATAGGGCGGTTTTTTCATATCAAAATATACTACGCGCACACGCGTATTGCGCGCGACTATTGACTTTGCATAAAAAAAGTGATATTTTATAGCGGTGCGCACTTGCACGTTTGGGAGTTGAATATGGTTCAATCTGTTTTAGGCATGATGGAAGGACACAGCATGGCAGGATATATCCTGCTTCTCGCACTCGGAATTCTTCTCGTCGTAAAGGGCGGCGACTGGTTTGTGGATGCGGCAAGTTGGATTGCGGAAGTGTCGGGAATTCCCACTTTCATCATCGGTGCAACGATAGTCAGCGTGGCGACCACTTTGCCCGAAATTCTCGTTTCGAGCATTTCGGCGGCGGAAGGACAGGCGGCTATGGCAATCGGCAACGCAGTCGGCTCGGTCAACTGCAATATCGCGCTTATCATGGCGTTTTCGCTCGTGTTTATCGCACCGTCTTTCAACAGAAAGGACTTTATGGCAAAAGCAATCATTCTCATTGCAACCATTTCGGTGCTTTGGGGATTGAGCGCAATGGGCGGTGAATTTACCTGGTGGAACGCAGTCATCGTGTTGTTGCTTTTCGTCTCTTTCATTGTCGAAAACCTTATCAGCGCAAAGAAACACGCAAACGCGCTTGCGCTTGAAAATTCTACGCTCGAACCCGCCGAACCCGTAAAGCACGGCGACGGCATATTGAACTATTATTTCCAAAAGCAAGAATCCAAAAAGATAACTCTCAAAAAAACCGGTATGGTCATACACAAGTCGGATATAGGCAAGAACATATTCCTGTTCGTTCTCGGTGCGGCGGCAATTTTCTGCGGCGCGCAACTTATGAGTGACAACGGTGCAGAACTTGCTCGCGCACTCAAAGTGCCCGAAGGCATAATCGGCGTCACCATCCTTGCGGTTGGCACGTCGCTTCCCGAACTCGTCACGGCAATCACGTCAATCGTCAAGAAGAAAGCGGATTTGTCGGTGGGCAACATCATCGGTGCAAACATTATCGACTTGTCTCTCATTCTTCCGCTTTGCACGTTTATAAACATGGGCAACGGCGGCGGTCCGCTTCCCGTGGACGCACAATCTCTCACGATAGACTTTCCGTTCTGCCTTGCGGTTGCGGGCTTTGCGCTTATTCCTGCACTCGTGTTCGGCAAATTCAAGCGTTGGCAGGGCGTTATTCTCATTGCGGGATATATCACCTACGTCGTTTTGCTCATTCTAAACACGACGGGTACGATTCACATTTTCTGATAAAACACGTAAAAATCTAAAATTAAAACGGCAAGCGATCAGCTTGTCGTTTTTTATATTTACAGTTGCGAGTCGGTGAGAGACAGCAAAATTTTATTTCCGCAATTCAAAGTGATATAAAACATATATCCGGTTTCTTTGTCGACGTATTCGACGTCGGCTACGTTATCCATTTCGGTTGCAATCAATTCTCCGATTTTCACAAGCAAATTTTCCATAATAACTCCTTAAAACTTCGGATACGCACAAATACAAGTCAACAAAAAACCGTATCCATAAATAACTAATAATATATTACTAGATATTTTATCCAGTGTCAAGACACTTTATCTAGTTTTGCGACATAATACTTTATATGGATAAGAGATTCTGCGACAATTTGAAAGCCGTGCGCAAGCAAACGGGAATGACACAAAAGCAAGTGTCGGTATATTTGGGCGTTGTCGAAAGTTGCTATGCAAACTGGGAACAGGGCAGAACCGAGCCTAGCATTTCGAGTTTGCGCACGTTGTGCGACGTTTTCGGCGTAACCGCCGACGATTTGCTGAACGGCGAAATGTAAACTATTTTAAATTTATAAGTTAAAAAGCACGGCATGCCGTGCTTTTTCTTTTGAAAGGTTTTTGAAAGGGTGTAAACGATGAATTATTTTACACCTTATATACAATCGGCGATTGCGTTTTATTGGCAATTTTGAAAAAATTTTCAAAATAATTTTATTTTTCCCAAAATTGCGCGATTTGCCAAATCGTTACGGTTTTGTGTGAAGTACTTCAAGCGGTCAGCGTTTGATATAGCGGAAGACGAAAACGCCGCCTGCTTTGACGTCGATATGGACTTTTCCGCCGAGAGATACGTTGCTAAGTCCGCGCGAGTCGTTCGATTTCAGCATGAGTTCGTCAAGCGGATATTCGAGATTTTCCGAATCGGTGACTATTGCGCTGCTGCCGTAGGGGAGAATGGATATAGTTTCTCCTTTTTGCGTTGGCATATCGAATTTGCCTTCCACGTAATAAATGTCGAGTCCGTCTTCTTCGGCTTTGACTTTCATGCCGAGCGTGTGGGCAAGGCGCATGATTGCGAGATTGCAAAGCACGTGGTCTATGCGGCCGCCGGTCACTCCGTATATCGTAATTTCGTCCGCGTTCAACTCTTCTTTTGCGTAATACACGGCAAGTTCGCCGTCGCTGGCGTTCTTGTGAGTGTCGTGTTCCACTATGGGAATATCCACGCCTTCGGGCTTTTGCAGGGAGTCGAAATCGCCGAGAATAACGTCCGGTTCGACGGGGCAAACGTTGAAGCCGCCGTCGCATGCGATGACTTTGTCTGCGTTGATTTTTCGTTTTATCTGCGTACCGCAGTTGAGAATGATTGCAACTTTCATGTCTTTATTATAACACGGCTTTTCGCCATTGCAACCGATTGAGAAAAATTGCCCGAATAACCGTTTATGTCACGCAACTCGTCTTATAAAACGCTTTTTGCCGCAAAATGGCGAAAAATAAGGAAAAATGCCGCGCTTTTGGTATTGAAAAAAAATCCGTTTGCATTTATAATAATTTATTATAAGACTTTATCGGGGTGCGATATGAGAGAGTTCAAACTCAAAAGTTTTGACAACACTGAATTGTATTGCTATCTTTGGGACGATGTAGAGTCCCCAAAAGGCGTCGTGCAACTAGTTCACGGCATGAGCGAACACGCAGGGCGTTACGACGAATTTGCAAGGTATTTGAACAGTCGCGGATACGTCGTGTTCGGAGACGACCACCGTGCGCACGGCAGGACGGAAACGCCCGAAAATCGCGGCAGACACAAAGGTAATATTTTCAAAAAGACGCTTCAGGACGAGTTGTTCATAAGAGAGTGGCTCAAAGACCGCTATGACTTGCCGATTTTCCTTATGGGACACAGTTACGGCAGTTTCCTTTCGCAAGCGTTTGCGCAGGAAGGAACGGACGTAAAAGCAATCGCACTCATCGGCTCGGGGCATATGCGCGCTCTGTTCACGTTCGGCAAAATCGCGGTGTTTCCCATTTGGCTCGTCGCAAGAAACTGGCGTCCGCGTATAGTCAACTGGGTGAGCGACAATATGCAGAAATACAAGGGCGACGAAGGCAAGTTGCAGTGGGCAAACAGCGTGAGAGAACGCAGAGAACAAGTGCTTGCAGACCCGTATTCGCACACGAGCATGAGCGTCAATTTCGACTATTATATGATGAAAGAAACATCGAAACTGTACAGCAAAAATGCGCAGGCAAAACTCAATCCCGCAACCGCAATCGGCATGTTTTCGGGTGACGCGGACCCCGTCGGAGAAATGGGCAAAGGCGTGAAAAAACTCGACAAAATGTATCGTGCAAACGGCGTGAACACCGAACTTCATCTCTACAAAGGCGCGCGCCACGAAGTGTTTTACGACTGGTGCGGAAAAGAGATGCAAAAGGATGTTGCGGACTTCTTTGATAAATTTATAATCTACAAGCAGACTAGCATTGACGAACTCGTCTGAACAAGGCAAATATGAACGTTACAATTCCATACGGATTTAAGATAGGACATTATCAGGACGACTACACGGGCGTTACCGTTTTGCTCGCAAAAAAAGGAGCGACGGGCGGTTGCGATTGTCGTGGCGGTGCGCCGGGTACGAGAGAAACTGACCTTTTGCGCAACGAAAAAATGATGCAGAAAATCAACGCCGTCGTGCTTTCGGGCGGTTCGGCATACGGGCTTGCTTCGACGTGCGGCGTCATGGAGTATCTCAAAGAACAAGGCGTCGGATACAAGACAATGGGCAAAATCGTGCCTATCGTTTGCGGCGCGGTGTTGTACGACTTAAATCAAAAAGAATATCATTATCCAACGGCAGAATACGGACTTTATGCGTGCAAAAACGCAGATAAAACAGTCGCTTTCGGCAATGTCGGCGCAGGAAAAGGTGCAACCGTAGGCAAAATACGCGGCCTGAAAAACGCATGTAAAAGCGGTATCGGCGCGGCAACGGTCAAGGTGGCAGGCGTCACGATTACGGCTGTCGTTGCCGTCAACGCAATGGGAGACGTCGTTGACGAAACGGGCAAAATAATTGCGGGCGCAAAGGGTAGAAACGGTGAATTTATAGACACCGAAAAGTGCCTTGCAAACGGTGAATTTGCAAAACTTCTGCTTGGGACAAACACCACGATAGGCTGCATTCTCACCGATGCGAAACTTTCAAAAGTGGACGCGAACAGACTTGCAAGCATATCCCACGACGGAATGGCGCGAGCAATTCGCCCCGTGCATACCGTCTACGACGGCGACACCATGTTCTGCATGGCAAGCGGAGTGAAGCCCGTTGTGAATATCACCGTTCTCGAATCCGCAACGGTGGAAGCCACAAGACAAGCAATCGTCAACGCCGTGAGTGCAAGTTGCAAGTATGATATCGTTTATGATTTAGACGAAGACGGAACTACGAGCCGCAACGGCGGCGAGCCTTTGAGTGCCGAACTTGACGATTAGTACAAGCGACTGCGCCGTATCGTTGGCAACTGCCTGGCGCACAAAGCGCAGTGGCATAATGAGTGAACGATACCTATCTATGTGAGTGCCGAATTCCCCTTTTGCAAACGATGTTTTTTTGATAGAGAAATGTCATTATTTTTGCAATAGGGGAAAGCCCGAAGGGAAGGGGTAATGTTGCATTAAAGTGCACTGCTAATCATTAATATAAAAGGTCATATGAACATAAGCATAATGCTGAAACCTGCGTCGTCAAATTGCAATTTGCGATGCAAATATTGTTTTTACAATTCTCTTTCGCACATGAGAGAGATGCCGTCGCGCGGCATGATGAGTGAAGACACTTTGCGAAACGTTTTGAAAAAGGCGTTTGATTTTGCAGGCGACGACAAGGTTATGCTCTCGTTTCAGGGCGGAGAACCGCTTCTTGCCGGCAAAGAATTTTTCAGGACGTTACACTCTGCAATACGTGAACTCAACGTCAGAAAGTGCCCCGTGTATATAGGGATTCAGACCAACGGGACGTTGATTGACGACGAGTGGTGCCAGATTTTCAAGCGCGGCGGTTATCTCGTCGGATTGTCGCTGGACGGGGATGAAATTGCCGATTCGCTTCGCATCGACGCAAACGGCGAGCCTACGTTTTCCAAAGTGCTGAATGCGGCGAAACTTATGCAAAAATACGGAGTGGAATTCAACGTTCTCACCGTTTTGACAAAACAGGTTGCGCAACGTATAGACAGAATTTACGCCTTTTTCAAAAAACAAGGATTCAGACATCTTCAATTTATCCCGATGCTAAAACCGCTCCGTTTGGACGAGAACGGTGCTCCGGTTTCGACGTGCGAGTATACTGTCCCGTTTCCGAGCGAAGAAGAAAACTACGTAATGTCGTCGAGCGATTATGCAAACTTCCTTACTAAGTGCTTTTCGTTGTATCTGAAAGATTTTATAGACGGAAGATACACTTCGGTCAGACAATTCGACAACTTCGTGCGCCTTGCGCATCACGAGATGCCGGAGCAATGCGGAATGAACGGGCATTGCTGTCATCAATTTGTCGTTGAAGGGGACGGAGAAGTGTATCCGTGCGATTTCTACTGCATAGACCGCTACGATATGGGCAACATCAACGACACGGATTTCTTTGCGTTGTCAAAACACCCGATTGCCGTCGAATTTATCAAAGAAAGCATGCAAATAGACGAGAAATGCAAAGATTGCAAGTATTACGCTCTTTGCAAAAACGGTTGCAAACGCGAGCGCATAGACATAGACAAATGCG
>CALGEU010000166.1 GCA_937881285.1 uncultured Clostridia bacterium
CTACGTTCTCATAGTTTACGCTGCCTGCGATATAATCGAAAAGCAAAGTATATTGTCTGTCGCTTGCAGGAAGCATAAAGTCTGCGACGTTCGTGACGTTTGCAAATACTTCGTCCGTTTGCTCTGCGCTCGGCAGAAATTCTCCGCCGTCGGATATCATTTTTTCATCCGTAACTAGACTTTTGAGATTGCTTGTGATTTTGCCAACGCTGTCGCCGTATACAATCGTCAAATCCTGAAAAATCGGCTTTTCAAGCGTTGCTTTGGTCACCGAGCAACGAACGGGCTCGCTGTATCTAATCGCAACGCGCGTCGCTCCGTCAAATTCAAAAGTTTCGGTCACGGCGTATCTCACGTCGTATTCTCCGACGTCAACTCCTGCAAACAACAATCCGCCGCCTGCCGATTGAGCGTATAAGTCGGAATATTCTTCGCTTTGAACGTTTTTATATTGCAAGCGAGTCGCACTTACGCTTATCACCGCGGTATAATCCGCGCTCACCGTGATACCGCTCGACGTCGAGTATTCAGCAGACGTTTTGTCAAGCGTAGGCTGCGAAATCAACGGAAGTTGAAACTCTATGTCGTAATACTCGGTGAGATTGCCGTGCGCCGCGTCGATTATGCCACGTGACACGAGTTCTTGCTCGATTGCCTTGAAAAACTTTACGGAAACCGCATTCGGATTGTTGTAATCGATAAATCTGCCGCTTGCCGACGCGTAATCGAGTTTCACTCCGTCAAGATATAAATCCCAGTTTACGCCGTCGTCGGTCTTTGCGACGAAATGCGGTTTTTCTTCTGAAGAAGCAACCGCTTCGGGAGATACGAGTGCAACGACGAAAAGCGCGACGAGCGCGCAGATTGCAATGATTGAAAATGTTCTCGTTCTTTTCGTCAAAACCGTCTCTCTTTAGTTATCAATTATGCGCAAACGCCCGCTATGCAAGTTTTCGCTTCCGCATATCCCTAATCGGATATATGATTATAACATCAAATAAGCGTTTTAGCAATACGGGCGCGCGATAATGGTATATTTTAACTTATAATATATACAATCGAATAGCGGATTTTATTGAAATAGTTTTGAAAACGCCCGTTTTTAATATTGTTTTAAGACGACGAAAGTAGTATAATAATAATCAAATTGTAAGGAAACGCAATTTCTTTCAGGAGACCACAATGAGAATACTACTTGTTGAAGACGAAAAAGAATTGTCCAGAGCACTCGCTCAAATGCTGATGAAAGACGGCTACGACGTGGATTGCGTTTACGACGGTGCCGACGGACTTAATTTTGCATCGACGGGAATGTACGATATAGTGCTTCTCGACGTTATGATGCCAAAACTCAACGGTTTTGAAGTGCTTGCAAAAATGCGTGCGAGAAAACTCGAAACACCCGTCATTATGCTCACCGCACTCACCGACGAAAGAGACAAAATCGAAGGACTCGACAAAGGCGCGGACGATTACGTGTCAAAGCCTTTCTCTTTCAACGAACTCTCCGCCCGTATACGCGCGGTGCTCAGAAGACGCGGAAAACTCCTTTCGGACAACAAACTCGAATATCAGAACGCTTCGCTCGATCTCACCACCTTCACGCTCTCGACGCAGAAAGGCTCTATCAAT
>CALGEU010000167.1 GCA_937881285.1 uncultured Clostridia bacterium
AAACGGGAGAATACCGTCAGGCTTCAAGCCTTTCATGTCTTCGACTTTCACGACGTTGGTAGCGCCGCAATACGGACAGTTGACCGCCGTGTCGAAAGACGTGAGCACGATATCTCCGCCGCAATTAGGGCACTTGTAAACGTCGTTGTCGGCTTTCACTTCACCGTCACGACGTTCCTTGTCGAAATCGCGCTTGAAACACACTCTTTTCTCAATAGGACGAGTTGCGTTGCAATAACCGCAACGCAACGCGCCGACCGACGGGTCGAAAATCATATCCGCGCCGCAATTGGGGCACTTGGATACGCCTGTGTTTTTATAATCGAAAACGTCTGCCATAAATCAGAGATTATTCAATCTTCGCTCCGCATTCGGGGCAGAATTTCATGCCTGCTTTCACACTTGCTTTGCACTTGGGGCAAGTTGCGTTTTGCGGTGCTCCGCATTCAGGGCAGAACTTCGAGCCGACGGGAACGTCCGCTCCGCATTTGCCGCATTTTGCGGTTTCCGCAGCACCGACTTTTGCTCCGCATTCGGGGCAGAATTTCGCACCGGCTTTCACGCTTGCGCCGCATTTTGCGCATTTGACTTTCTGAACCTGCGTTTCGTCAAGGCTTTGAGCAAATTGATTGCCCACTCTTGCGCCCATTCCGAGACCTATGCCTGCCGCGCCGAACATGCCGCCCATACCGGGATTCTTTGCCGCGTCGCGCATTGCCTGCACGGATTCGTATTGTGCATAATCGCCCATTTTGCCGTCGAAAACGCCGAGCGTGGTGCGTTTGTCCATCGCTTGTTCGACCGCTTCGGGAAGTTTGAAGTTGCGGATGATGACGGAATCGATGTCAAGACCGAGTTCGTTGAATCTCGGTTTTGCGTGTTGGCAAGCGGTTTCGCCGAGTTCGAGATAATTCGCCGCAAGTTCGAGCGCGGGGATTTCACATTCGCCTAGCATATCCGTGAGTTCGGAAAGAACGATGGATTTAAGGTGTTCCTGAATGTCTTCCGTCTTGTAGGAATGAATCGTGCCGAAAACTTCTTTCATGAACTTTTCGGGGTTGGAAACGTGGAAGGAGTATTCGCCGTGACCCGCGATGCGAATCATACCGAAGTCCTTATCGCGCATCATAACGGGATTCGGAGTGCCCCACTTCATTTGCGTGAATCTGCGCAAATTGACGAAGTACACGTCGATTTGTTTGGGGTTTTCAAACGCATATTTCCAGTTTGCAATCGCCGTGAGAACGGGGGTCGAACCTTCGTCGAGTTTCCAGTTGCCTTCCGTGAAAACGTCGCAAACAGTGCCGCGATAAACGAATATAGCCGCCTGAGAAGGTCTGACGATAAGTTCAGAACCCTTCATTATCGCATATCTGTCGTCGTATTCGAATTTTTGAACTATTGTATTTTGAGTGCTGTCTTCCCATTGTATAACTTTGAGAAGTTGTCTTTTAATCAAGCCCATAGCAGTCTCCTTGTTTGTTTTATTGAACACATTATAGCATATATATGCGCAATTTCAATAAAAATTTTAATTCTGCACCGAAAATCCCGTCTATTCAGCGTAATTTTTGCGCAAATATGACGAAACTCGCGCAAAACGCGCGAGTTTCGCATTACGGCGTACGCCGCTTGGTTTAACCGTTGATCGTGATCGTCTTGATTTCGGATTTTGCCTGATACTCGGGGATGGTTTGTCCCAAGGACACGACCGCCGTGCCGATGGTCGTCACGTCTTGTTGCGTTGCCGTGCGAGTGGTGACAACAGTTCCGTTTGCGTCAACGACCGTGCCAACTGCCGCAACGAGTTTGTAAATCACCTTGCGTCCCGCAAACGTGGGAAGCGCAAACGTTGCGTCCGTCGAAGAGAACGTGACCGCATAAGTTGCGACCTTGTTGCCCTTGATGTCGTACACTTCCGCTTTGCCGAACCATGCAACGCGCATAGTCACTCCACCCGTCGTGTAAGTCATCTGAAGCGAATTGCCGCTGTTGGTGATGTTCACGGATGAAACCGCCACGTTCTTGTTTGCTTGCGTGATTCCGACCGTGATACGTTCTTGCGCGCCGAGTTGAAGCGTTGCGCTCTGTCCGTCCGCCGACGTCGAGATGCCGCTCGAAGAGACCGTGTAGGTGGTGTTTGCAGGCATCGAAACGATGACGTAGTTGAAGTTGATCGTGCTTGTCGTTGCAGTGGTTGCAAACGTTGCCGTTCCCGTTGCCGCGTCGTAAGTCGGAGCATACACGTTGAACGTTACGCTGTACTCAAACGGCATCGTCTGGCTCGAAGTGCTGTACGGATTGAGCGAGAAGTCGCTTGCCGCAATACCGTTTGCCACGTCGCTGGTGTAAGAACCGTCGGTTGCGACTATCTTGCTTGCCATCATTCTCTTGACAAGGAAAGGTACTCTGAATTCTTGCACGTTGCCGTCTTTGTCGATGAGTTTTGCGATCACGTTGATGACGCCGCCCATATAATCGGGTCTGAATTCGTCATAACTCCACACGAGAGTGCCGTCCGCAGTGCCTTCGATTGTGCTGTACGTGCGAGTTTCGGTTGCATCCGTCTGCACGCCGCTTGCGTCAACATCCGATTTACGAACGTTGAGCGTAATCGTTGTCGGCATGGTCGGTTTCTGATAATCGTACGGATTGACGTATTTGCTTTCGCCCGTCTTTGCCGTATTCACGTAACCGACGAGTTGTCTGAACGCCGTTTCCGTTGCGGTTGCCGCGGATTGCGCGCTTCTGTCAAGCACCTTGACGGTGACTTTTATCTTCTGCACGCCGACGCTGTTGACATTGTCGTCGCTTGCGTTCTTCTTGCCATAGTCGTACTCGCCTTCGTAGTTGACGATTGCCTGAGCCGTGAATTCACCGCCTGCGTACGTCACGTTGACGCCGCTGAAGTCCCACGTAATCGGCAATGACTTGATCTCGCCGTTTGCAAACGTGAGTGTGATTGTGGACGGGAAGTTGACGTATTTTCTGTCAAGTTCTTCGCCCTTCAACTCGACGTATTCGCCGTTGACGAGTTTGTAAGTTCCGTCAAGATTGTTTCTGACGTAGCCCGACGTTGCGGTTGCGGATTTCTCGTAGCGATTTCCGTCATAGCCCGTGACTCTGTCGAAGATTTGTTCGCTCGTGTACGGGTCGATGATAAACGTTTCGGTGTTCGCGTCGTAGAACTTACCTGTCGTTGCGTTAAGGTCGTTTTCGGTGAACTTCGCGCTCGTGCTTCTCATGTTGTCGATGTGAACGACGACGTTGACGTTTGCGTTTGCGCTGTTGCCTGCGACCTTGCTTGCGACGTTTGCCTTGACGGTGACGTTGCCGCCCTTATATCCGTAAGACACGCCGGTTGCGTCCCACGTTGCGCCGAGCGTTTGCGTGGTGACGTACACGAAGATGTACAAATCGTTGCCGTCCGCGTCCTTGTAAGACGTCGTACTTGCGTCGTAGTTCACCGCTCCGACGTACTTGGTGTAAGTCTTCGCGCTCTTGTTGTAGGCGTAGAACGTCACTCCGTCGTACTGGCTTTCGCTTGCAAACTCTTTGCCGTAAACGACGTAGTTTGCATGGCGTTTGTCATAAGTTGCGTTGGTGACGATGTTGCCGCCGTCGTTGGATCTGCCGTCAGTCCACCATGTTTGCGCAAGCATGAATTGTCCGTCTACGTAGTAGGTGATTTCGTTTGCGTAATTTGCGGTGTTGAAGACCGACGAATTCCAGTCATCGGCGTATGCGTCGAATTCATAGCGATAATCGCCTGCGGACATATCCGTGTATGCGACGTCGCTGTTCGCGCTCGTGACCTTTGCAACGCGGAGTTTTATCTTCATTTCAAACGCCGGCATAACTTCAAACGCGCCTTCCGTCGATGCGTCGGTGTTCCAGACGTGAACGGTCATCGTTCTGTCGAGCGTGGAAGAGAGATTCTTCATATCGCCCGCATCGGGTGCGTTGTCGTAAGTGAGTCGATACGTTCCGACGTCGCCGTTTGCAAACGTGAGTTTCATAGAACTCGGAAGCGCATTTGCGCCGATATACGCCATGTGGTTGTAATAGACGTATTCCTTGGGCATGCCGCTCGTTCTGTCGTAAACGATATCGATATATCTGCCGTCGTTTCTGTCTTTTCCGACGAGCGTATCCGTGATTGTGGAATACTTGCTATCGTCGGAATAGACGTTTTGAAGCGTGGTTTCGCCGAGCAGGAGTTCCGCGTCGACGATGGTGCGGTCAAGCACCGTGACAGGCACGTTGACCGCTTGTCTTGCGAGCATATAAGTCGTTTCGTCGGTGAGCGCGAAGTCTGCGTTGCCCGTCTTTGCAATCATATACTCGATATACTTGTCGATTGTCACGTATTCTTTCTTGCCGTCTGCGTTGACGTCCTGATATACGTAACCGCCGAATGCGTTTTCAACGCCGACTATCGTGTTGACGACAAACGCGGAGTCGCTCTTGCCGCTCTTGATGAGTGCGTCGATTCCCGACCAGTCGAAGTACGCCTTGAACACGTGTTCGTTCATTCCGCCGAGCACCGTCGTGACGTTGAGTTCGGTGGGCAGATAACTCGAATCGGTGTTAAGGAACGTATCCACGATGATTGAGCGATACTCGTAGTCGGAGACGAACATAATCGTTCTGTCTGCGACGTACACTTCGATTTCGCTCGTTTCGGTCATCACGTTCGCACCGCCGAAGTAGGTGTACGTAACGGTGAGTCTTATCTTCTTACCGAAGAACTTCGTGACGTTGTCGTAGAAGTCTTGCTCGCTCTTGAGCGTTGCGTCTGCGTCTTTGAGCGCATAAGTCGCAAGAACTTTCTGCGTGGATTCGCTGCCGTTGACGAGAACGTCCTGCATCGTGCCCGACGTGAAGAGCGTGCTTTCAAGCGCGTACGGGTCGAGAACGAATTGCGTTCCGCTTGCCAGCGAGACGATGCCCGCCGCAGAAACGTTGACGTTGACGTTGAATGCGCAGGAGAGATTGCCGTTGCTTGCCGTGAGAGTCATATCTCCGACGTAACCGTCGACGGTGTACGTCTTGTTCCATGCAAGGTTGACCGCGATGCTCTTGTCTGCGACCTTGACGTTTGCCGTGCGCGGCAAGCCGCCGTAGAACTTATCCGTCGTGAGCGTGTATCCGAATCCGCTTGCGAAGTCGCCCGTGAATCCTTCTGCCGCGTCAACGAACGTGAAGTCGTTGTTGATTGTGAACGAGAACTCTTGTGCCCAGCCGCCGTTTTCAACGCCGAAGTCAGTGCCGAGAGTCATGATATACGCCTTTCTCGTGAACGTGCCTTGCTTGATTTCTTCAGCAGTCGGCATTGCGGTGCTTTCCCATTGTACCGGCACGCTGTCGTAGGTCACGCCGTTTGCTTCAACCGTTGCGGTTGTTGCAAACGAGAATGAGTCGAACACGTCGTAGGTCATTGCCTGATTGTTGAGCGTCACGTTGACATTGTCAAGGAAGCCTTCGAGATAAATCTTCGCGACGTAGTCTTCCGTCTGGATGCTCAATCCGTCGTAGAAACGATACTTGCGCGTCACGTACTTGCCGTTGTCGTCGCTTGCGATTTCGTTTTTGTTTGGCGCGGAGTAATCCAGCCACGTCACGTCGGTGTCAAACGCATTTGCGCCTTCAACCGTAGTAACCGTTGCGCTGCTCGGAAGCGTCCATCCGTTCTTGACGTCGTAGACGAGAGAAAGTTCGTTGCCGTCCTTGCCGCCGACGATGCCTATCGGGTTGCCGTCTGCGTCGTTCTTGACCGAGAGCGTCGTATTCTTGAACGTTGCGCTCGTCACGTTGTAGTTCGGGATATTGACGTTGACTCTGACGTTGTTGCCGCCGATATTTGCCCAAACGGTCTGCATATCGATGCCGCTGACGTCTGCGCTCGTTATCTTCGTCGTCCAGCCCTGTACGTACGCGATGTACGAAGTGCCGAGTTCGCCGTCCGTGAGTTTCACGAATCCGCCCGAAGAAACGTCTTTCTTGTACAAGCCTTGCGGATTTTCGGTGCCGTTTGCATCGTAGCGTTTGCCGCTGTACGTGCCCTTGGTCAGGTTGACGAGCACTGCCGTGCCGTTGACCGCATCGCCCCAGTCGCCTACCGTGAAGTAATCGTCGCGGTTTTGTGCGAACGAAACGGGATTGACGCCGTATGCCATGCCGTTTGCGTCAACGTGGGATTGTGCGTACACGCTGCCGGTGTAATAATCCTTGTTTGCAAGTTTGTCTGCGATTGCAAGGCGATCTTCTCTGCTCATTGCGTATATGTCGCCGACGCTTTCGTCATAGAAGAAGTTGACGGAGGCGATGCTCTGTTGTTCGACGTTGAGACGGAGCGTAATGGTTTGCATCGTGTAAACCGCGTTGCCCTTGTCGTCGTATCCGTTGAACACGAGACCGAGTTTGT
Organism: uncultured Clostridia bacterium; assembly: GCA_937881285.1. Taxonomy (GTDB): domain Bacteria; phylum Bacillota; class Clostridia; order Christensenellales; family CAG-917; genus CAG-475. The sequence goes on from CALGEU010000167.1 coordinate 6,428, forward strand.
CACCGTTGTCGTCAAGCACGTATGCGCTGACCTGTGCGTAAATCGTGCCGCCTTCATAGACGTTTTGTTCCGCTTTAAGTCTCGTGCACGCCGCGTTGGTGTAATACTTGACGCTTGACCAGTCGGGGTACATGACGTGTGTCGTGCTGCCACCGAACGTCACTTCGTAACTCTTGTGCTCTTCACTCTTGAACCAGTTCGGATTGAACGTGTCTTCGTGCGCTACGTCTACGGAGAGCGTGGACGGAGTCATTGCGGAAACCGTAATCGGGACGTAAACTTCCTGCATACCGCTGAATTCCGTGCCGATGTTGAGTTTTGCGTAAAGCGGATAATCGTTGCTGTGTTTGTATCCTTCAAACGTAATGTCGTTTTCGCCTATCGTGTAGATGCCGTTGTTGTAGGCGTCGAGATATGCGTTGCCGACTTTGATGAACGGTGCTTCGATCTTAAGGTTGCTGCCTTCACCCGCGGTGAGAGTCTTTTCGACCTTGTTGCCGGAGTTGTCTTTGACGTTGACCTTAAATCTCGTTCCGAACGAGTCTGCCGTTATCGTCTTTGAAGAATACGGATCGAACGTGAGCGTGTCAACCATGGAGTCGTACACGTAAGAACTTACCACGACTTTGACGTTGACTTCTTGTGCGAGTTTGCCGCTGAACGTCTGATTTTGTCCAACGAATCCGCTCGTGCTGTCGATAAGTCCGTTCTTGGTGACGGTGGTCGAAATTTCGAATCTGTCGCCGCCCACTTTCGCTTTGATTGTTGCTTCAAGACCGTTGTAGTAGTTGACTACGCCGTTCTTGGTGATGTTTTGAATTGCAGTTTCGAGAGCCGAAGTATCCCATTCGACGTCGAAGTTTGTCATCGAACCTTCGGTCGCGAATTTGCCGCTGACTTCGGTGAACTTCTTGATGTAAGCCGCAAGGTCGTGCGTCTGTGCGTCGATGCTCATTGCGTCAATCGTGAGAACGGTGGTGTAAGTGCCGTCGTCCGCACGCTCGCTCTTCAAGGACACGGAGTTGCCGTTTTCGTCGGACATACTCGTAAGTCTCGAAATCTTGTAGTTCTTCGCGGTGAGTTCGATTGACGACTTCACTTCTTTTGCAAGACCCCATTGATAGGTGTAACCGACCTTGATGACGTTGCTTTCGTCGCCGGTGGACCACTTGGTCGAACCTTGCCAATCGTACTTGAAGTCCGCAGTGTCCCAACTGAACGTGCCCGTCGGGAACGCTTTGCCCGTCGGCAAGGACGCGCGGTCAAGCACGTAGTAGGTCTTGTCTCCGACGCTGTACGTCTTGTAAGAACCGTCTGCGTTCTTCACGAGTCCCGCAACGTATGCCGGATAGATAAGATACTTGTTGCCGTCGTCGTTGAGATTTTCGGTTGCGCCGTTGTTGATTTCGTCCTGCGTGGGTTGTGCGAGCAACTGATATCCGTTGGAATCCTTGCTTGCATTCGAGAGCGCGTTGATGACTGCGTACGCCGTGTTACCCGTAGAATCGGTGAGCGTCGTGCCGAACGTGTACGTTCCGCTTGCGAATTGCAGTCTGACGAGATCGGGCAGAGTTGCCATATACTTGCTGCTCGTCTTATCGATGTCGAGTGCGAGTGCTTTTGCAGAATACGTTCCGTCCGCATTTCTGTAATAGCCTTTGAGCGATTGCATCTCGAAGTCGTTTGTGACGTAGACGGGGATTGCGTAAAGCACCGTGTTGAGAGCATAGCCGTACACGTAACCTGCAAGACGTCTGCCTTCGCTGTCCGTGCTGGTTGCCGCCGTGAGATCCACGCTTGCCGCGTCCCAAACGATTTGCGTACCCGTTGCGTCGTTATACGGGCTTGCCGGATAGTACGACGAGAGCGGCTTGCCCTGTTCGTCGAGAGACGCGAACGTCACCGCCGCTTTTTGCGGGAAGAGCGTCGAATCGAAGAAGTAACTGTCTCTGAGTTGGAAGTCCTTCTTCTGACCGTCTTTGATGACGTAACCCGTTCTCGTTGCGGGGTCTTCGATGACGATTTCGGTCGGAGCGGAACCGCTGATGGATTCTGCGTCGTCGGAGTCGTCGAATTGAACGAGACCCGTCGTGTAAGAAGTTTCAACCGTGCTGTACGGATTTATGCGGAGCATGAAGAAGTCCCATGCTTCGTTCTGGCTCGTCGTCGTTTCGTTGGTCGCGCCGCCGCCGTTCTTCATGTACTTCATAGAGCCGACGCTGGTGGTTTGAGCCTTGTTGTAGAGCATGCTGCTGTCGCCGCCCGCACCACCGTTTGACGCAGAAGTATTCTTTCTGCCGTTGACCATGATTTCGACTGCCTGAATGCCCGGATTCATCGTGTACGCGTCGGTGAGACCGTATTCGGTCGGATTCGGGTCAAGGTCGATGTAGATATTGACGGACGGATCGATGTTTCCGCTTGCGAAAGGCAACGGAAGAATTGCACCGATAAGTCCGGACAAGTTGATGAGCGTATCGCCTGCAAGGCTCGGGAGATTGATGAAGCCGTCCCAGACGTTCATGTTGACCGCGCCGTTGACGATGGATCTGACGACCCACTTGACGAGAGACGTCGGCAACGATCTTGCATACGGTTCGACGTAATTGACTTTTTCTTGCGTGCTTGCGCCCGTCTTGACGAGTGCGTCGAGTCCGTTGAAGAAGTTGACGATGATTTCGCTCGTTCCGCCGTATGCGACCTGCTCTATTTTCTTGTTGGTCTGCGAGCCGACGGATTCAAGGTCTACGAAATACGCCTGACCGCTGTCGCTGTTGACGTAGTCAGCCATCAAGCCCATGAGTATGCAGTTGACCATGATGATAAGTTCGTTGTACGCGTCCTTATCGAGCGTGAGTTTGACGGAAATCTTGCCTGCGCCGTTGGTGACTGCGCCCATACCTTCGAAGTACGGCACGTAACCGTAACTGTTGAACAGGTTAAGGTCGAGTTGTTTCACGAGACCGGAAAGGTTTGGCGAGTAAGAATAAGCCGCCTTGTCTGCAATCTTGGTTGCGTTGCTTGCGTTTGCGTAAGAGCCCCAACCCGAAGTCTTGGAAGCAAGAGCCGTGTCGTTTGCGGTCTTTGCGGTCGGATATTCGAACGTCTTGTCGTCGCCGTCCGTACCCTTCGTGAGTTGAAGCGGGAACATATCCGTCATCATCGAACTCAGGTCTACGCAGTTGAGCAAGTTCTTGACCGCGCTGACAATCGAAGCAATGCTGAGCAACGAACCGCCGATTTCGATTTGAGAAATGAACACGTTGTTGCCGCCGACGATGACTTTGAGTCCTGCGCCGTTCTTTTGAATGTCGCTGTCTTCGAAGCGGTCGCGTTTTACGTTAAGGTCGAGAAGAATCTTGTAGCCCTTGTCTGTGTAACCGTTGTTGTCGGGGATATTCGTTGCAGTGAACACTTTTTGTCCCGAAAGTTTGACGGTTGAGTATTGATAGAGCGATTCTGCCTTGCCGCCGTGAATGCTTTCCCAAACTTTGTTGTTGATTGTGATGCTGAGACCCGGTTTCACGTTGTCGAGCACGTTTTGAATGAGCGACATGATGCCCGAAGTCTTTGAGAACGTCAAGCCTGCATAACCCGTCTTCACCGTTTCGATGATGTTCTGCGAGTCGATGAAACTCTTGCCCAAGCCGAGTTCTACGTCGCTAATTGCGATGTTCGCACCAGTGCCCACGCTGTCGAGAATTGCGTTGACGTTGATTGAGTCGAGACCCTTGTCCGTAGAATTGATTGCAACCGCGACGGATTGAATGTCGGGCAATTCAAACGGAAGATTGAGTCCGAGCATGCCGAGAAGCGAGTTGATGAACGCATTGTCGAATGACACGCCAAGTCTGCCGTTCTCGATGTCGATTTGCATATAGAGTGCGCCGCTTGCCGCCGCGGATGCGTCCGTGGTGGTTTCTGCGTTTTCAAGCGTGAACGCGTCTCTTGATGTCGGTGCGCCGTAACTCGGAGTCGCACCGAGCAATCCCGCAATACCCTGGAACTTGATCTTGCCGAGCCCCAAACCGCTTGCGTCGATGTAGAGCGCGTCGGAATAGATGCTGTTTTCGGTGTAGAACGAGTCGCCGCTCGTTGCGGAAGAGAGAACCCAACCGTCACCCTGCGTCTTCTTCATAAGTCTGGAAGAGCCGAGATAGTACAGGCTGAGAATGGTCTTGTTGATCGGGTCGCCCGTCTTGATTTCGATTGCGATGTCGCTGAACAGGATACCGCCGATACCGTATGCGAGAACGGGTGCGAGATTGACGTTTGCGTTGATGTCGATGGTAAGGTTGATAGGCTCGCTTGCCATGGTGATATTGAGATCCGCCATGACGAACTTGTAGTCGCCCATCGTGTCGCCGCTGACCGCTTCGTAGTTTCCGTCGGTCGCATTGTAGACGTAAGTCTTGCCCGTGTAGTAAGACGTGCTGGTCTTGTCTTTTTCTTCCGCCGTGAGTTTAACGAAGTTACCAAGAAGCGCAGTGCCGTCGAGAAGCGTTTGCGCAACGGTCTTCACCCAGCCTGCGAGCGATACGTCGTAACCTTCGTCGCCGGGTTTGAGATTTCTCGACGTCATGGTGAGTTCGACGGAAGCGTGCAAGCCGATTGTCGGAAGCGTGAGCGAGTTGATGTCGATCGTCGCTTCCCCTGCGATGAGTTTTTCAAGGTCGAGTTCGAGAATCTGATTGTAACCCGTGAGTTCCTTGTTTTCGGAATCGGGGTTGTATGCAAGATTGAACTCGCTTCTGATGTCTTTAAGTTCCTTGCTGATGTTTGCAGCCGGGATGTCGAGACACATAAACAAACCGTCGCTGAGTCTGAGATTGATGCTGAATTCCGTTCTGTTGCCGCTTGACGCGTCCGCTCTGATGAGCAAGTCGCCCAAATCGGGGATAAGGTCTTTTTGTTCGAGACCGCGGATTTGCATTATCTTGCGATAGACCGCATTGACAAGGTCTGCGTTGAGTTGGAGCAACAACTTTTGCGGATTGACGGTGATCATGAAGTATGCATAATCCTTCATGGTTTCTTCAATCGTCTTGATGTCGTCCGCACTTGCCGTGCCTGCTTCGCCGTTTTCCGTTTCGTCAACGCCGAGATACTTGCCGAGCAAGTTCTTGAGCATTCCGCTGAGATTGAGATTTGCAACGGAAATCTTCGCACTGTCGCCGAGTATTCCGAGATCTGCATAGAGCGTGTCGCCGAGAATGTATACGCCAAGGAGCGTCTTCTTGGATGCGATGACGGTGCTGTCGGTGTCGGAAACGATGTTCTTGACAAGGCGCAAGCCGAGTTCGACGTTCCAGTTGGAAAGGTCGATGTTTGCGATAAGGTCAAGCGAGAGATACGCCACGTCCTTGTTGCCGAACTCGTTGACGATGTTGAGTTTGAGCGTAGAGCCGCTTATCGCGCTGTCCGGGCTGATAAGACCGAGAATTGCGTCGAGAATGGAAGACAAATCGATGACGTTGCCGGTGTTCGCCTTGTCGCCGCTGCCGTAAAGCGAAATACCGATGCTCAGTTCGAGACACGCTTTTGCGTCTTGCAACTTGGTGTAGTTGTCGTACTTGGCGTTGCCGTTTTCGTCGCGAACGATATTGCCTTGTTCGTCCTTGTCCGCCATCTTCTCGTCTTTATTGACCGAGAAGTCTTTGTTGACTTTTGCGTACAAGCCGCCGAGCGAAATCATGATTGCGAAGTCGCCCTGTTTGAGATATGCGCCGTCCGTTGCTTTGACGAATTCGCCCGTTGCGGAATCGTATGCGTATCTGTCGCCTGCCCATGCGGGATATGCGTAAGGGATAAGCGCGTAGTCATCCGTGGAAACGAGAACGTAATTGTCGTCGCTGTGTTCGGTTGCGAGCGTGTATTCTTCACCGTTCTTCACGAATTCCGCACCGTTCCAGTCGGAAGTCTTTGCGTATTCGCCGTTTGCGCCGTACTTGGAGTTGTAATCCGCAACCGTGATATAGAACGTCGTGCCGACCTTGAAGCCGAGATTGATGTCGATGCTCGGTTCATAGCCGAAGAAGTTGATTGTGATACCGCTCGTATCTTTGGTGTTGGTCGTATAGAGTTTCGGCAAGAATTCGCCGATGCCTTGCAAAATCTCGCTGTCGCTGTCTGCGAGCATGCCGAGAAGGTCTGCAAGAAGAGTTTCGTTGAGTCCGACCGTGATGAAGTCGTTTGCAACGAGCAATCTGCCGAGAACGACGTTGACGACGCTCCAGATATTTGCCGGGATAATGCCGGTGTTGACGTCTTCTTCGTCGTCTGCCGCAACGCCTGCCTGTGCTGTGCTTGCGTCAGAGCCGAAGATGCTCGACAAATCGAGACCGTCGATTATGCCGTAGGAGAAGAAGTCGCCCCAACCTACGATTTCACCGATTTCGTGTACGTCGATGTTGAGATAGAGTTTTCCGTCTTTCACTTCAACCCACAAGTACGCTTTCGGTGCTTTGTCGCCGTGGAAGTTGGTGTTGTAGGTGAGTTCGAGATAGAACTTCGCGCCTTCGAGCACTTGGAGCATACCCACGCTCGTGTCGCCTGCGATCATCTTGAAGAGATTTTCCGTTCTGAGATACGCTTTAAGGTCAACGCCGAGACCGATCGTGCTCTGGAATTCCTTGTTGTCTCTCAAAGACGTTGCAATGAAGTGCAAGTAGTCGCAAATGGTCGGATCGTTGATGAACTTGGTCATCTGATACGTCCAGTTGATGACGTCGTCGAGAGTCATGAGAATGTCGAGCGTTGCGCCGATTTCCACACTCTTAAGGTCGCCGAGCATGCTCGTCACGTCAAACGCACCGCCGCCGAGAATGTCGCCGAGATTGAGCGAGAGCGCTTTGGTGTAATTCGTGAAGTCGTCTGTGACTTTGTACGCCTTGACTGGCGAGTTGGGATAATAATATTCGCCGCTCGTGTAGGTTGCCGTCGTCACGTCGGTCGCCGTGTAAGCATAGTACTTCACGCCGTTCTTGCTTCTTTCGGAGCGAGTGTAAAGCGTGCCGACGTATGCCGAAGACGTATGATTGTCGATTGCGCCGACCGTGTACGGAGTGTAACCGTCCGCTTCGAACAAATCGGTGTATCCGTCGTTGTTCGGGTCGATAGGCACGTATTCTTTGCCGCTTACGGTGATGACTCTTGCAAGTTCGCTTGCGTTTGCTTGCGGATACTCGTCTTTGAGTGCGTATTGCAAATTGCCGCTGCCCGTGAAGCCCTTAAGGTCGCCCTTGGACACGATAACGTAATTGAAATTGTTGTCAAGCACGTACAAAGTGCCGTTGAACGCTTCGAATTGCTTGGTTGCGTCAAGGTCTCTGTAATCGCTTGAACGGATGTTGTTGAGTTTTTGCGCAACCGGTACGTACAGACCGTTGATGTCCGTGTACACGGTGCTTTGATACGTGCTGTCGTACGGAGTGCCGAGTGCGTAACGTCTGGATTCGAGCACTTCTTCCATGACGGTTTCGCCGCGGCTGAATCTGTCTTCCGGTCCGTTGTACGGAGCGTATCTCTGTCCGTCGTAGCCTTCTTCCGCGCTTACGATGACGCCGTTTTCGAGTTTGTATGCGCCGTTGTCTGCCGCGTAGTAGTCGTTTCCTGCAGCGTCTCTGAAGAGTGCGACGTAGTCTTTCTCGTCAAAGTTCTTGCCGTAATAGTTGCCGTATTCGTAAGAACCGTTGTTGCGATAGAAGTTTGCGTAATAGAAGATGTCGTTGACGCCTTGCTGACGTGCCACGATGTCTTCTTGTCTGCCGAATTGAATTTCGGAAGACACGCCTTGTTCGCCGTTGAGTCCCTGAATGTTGAATCCGAGATCGAGCACGGGAACGTCACCCTTCTGATTGAAGAGCAACACGCCGAGCGTGATGTCGTACGGATTGAGATTTTGTTTCAGGTACACCTTGAGATTCGGCAGATAATCCGCAATGCTTGCGTTGTCGGGCAAAAGTTCGGTGATGATGACTTTAAGGAAGCCCGACGTGACGTTGAGCGCGATTGAGTTGGTGAAGATGTTAAGGAACAGGCTCACCGCGTCTGCGTCTTGTGCGTCTTTGTTCATGCCGTCGGTGTCAACCGCCGTCATCGCTTCCGTCGTCGCGGAGTCGGACATAAGTCCGCCGACGAGACCGCCGAGAACTTCTTCGATTGAGTATGCGCTCATATCGACGAAGAGTTTTGCGTCTTTACCGAGCAAGGATTCAAGGTCGAGATACAAGCCTGCTTTGCCGGTTTCTCTGTCGTTATCGTAGTAGATGCCGAGAAGGTGCGGCTTGCTGCCGTCGAGAAGTTTGCCGCTGTAATTGTTGTTGTCGCGGTCTTCTCTCGTGACGTATCCGCCGTCTTCGAGTTTGTCGTTCTGTTCGCCCCAGACGTCGATTGCGATGTCAAGATCGCGCACGTCCAACGCAAATTTCGGCAAAATGTAGAGTTTGAAGCCGAGATTGAGACGGAGCGTGAAGTACACGTTGAAGGTTTCGTCTTCGGTGACCTGGAACTTGCCGTTCATGTTGCCGAGAATTCCGCCAAGCACTTCACCGAGCACTTCGTTGACGCCTTCGTATTCGTCGCCGAGCGTGCTGTTGACCCAGACGTACAATCCGCCGTTTGCTTTGAGCGTTGCGATTTCTGTCGTGTCGGTCACTTGCACGTAGTCGCCGTGATACTTCTTGTACGCAATCTTCTTGAGCACGTCGTCGGTAAGCGGCGAAGTGGGATGCAAGGAATTGTAAACCTGCTCGTAATCGCTGTACGAGAAGTAAATCTTGCCCGCATTGATGAACATGTTGCCGCGAAGCGCAAGCGCAACGTAGTACATGTCGTCGGTGTCAACGTATTCCTTATACGCGTAATTGCTGTATTCGGGTGCGTTGAAGTCGGGTTGCAGGATAGAACTTTGTTGTTGAACTTTGATCCAGTAATTTGCGGGATCGTCGTATTTTGCAAGTTCTGCGTCGGCTTGTTCTTCACTCATGCCGTTTGCGATGAGTTCTGCGCGCTGAGCCGCAAGCCATTCGTCCGTGATGAGCACTTTCTTTTCGGTGTTATACACTTCTTTCTTGTATACGTACACTCTTTGAATGCTTTCGTAGGACGTGCCGGTGTAAACGAAATATTCGTTGCCGTCGTTCATTCCGCGGATGTAGTCGGGGAATGCTTTGCCGTCTTTGGTTGCGAGTTCGAACTTGCCGTCCGCATTCTTCACGAACAAGGATTGATCGTCGATCGAATAATACTTGTTCTTGTATTCGTAATATCTCGGATTTGCAAGATATTTTGCGGAGTCGAACGTCGTGCCGTAGTCAAACGCCCAGTTGTCGATACCGTCGCTTTCTTTATCCACACTGGTGAATATCGTCTCGTCGGTGTTGACATAGCGTGCGCCCTTCGCAATGCTGATAACGTCGTAATCGTCGGCGTCGGAGCCTTTTGCATACTGGAACTTGGTCACGCCCACTTGCGGAGCAAGAATGTTGAGCGAGATTTCGTAATTCCACAGATAGAGATTGAGAGATACGAACGCATTGCGGAGTGCGAGCGGCTCAACCACGAACAAGTCGTCGGAGATGACTTCGTAGGTATTTGTCGTCGCGTCGGTGCACATATAAAGTTTGGGCACGTTCACGCCGTATGCTTTGAGATTGTCGTATTTCTCGCTGTTGTTGATTTGAGTCTGGCTTGCTTCGGAATACAACACGTAAACGTTCGTCGGTGCGTTGGTCACAACGTCGAGCAAGCGGATATAGACGTCGACTTTGTTTACGTCGTAATAAGCCGCAGTGCCTGCCTTGACCTTTGCGTCGAACGCGGCGCGTTGAGATGCGGACATATCCGATTTCTGCACGAATGCGCCGTCGGTGTCCTTGAAGTAGATGCCTTTGTTGACCGCGTCCGCACTGCCGGTGTATTCAACGAGTTGATACAACGTCTTGGAGCGGCTCATGGTGTTGGTGAGCCCCTTGCGGAGTTCAAGGAATTCCGCAGTGGAAAGGAAGTCCGGATTTACCTTTTCCATTTCCGCAACCTTGTTCTCGAAGTCGGCAACGATATCGCCTATCTTTGCGTAGGAATATCTGGTGTTGTCCGTATAGAGCGTAAGGTCGGGCATGTTTTCAAATTCCGCACTGTCGAATTGAATTGCGTTTTCGCCCATCACGAGAGTGAGAATTTGGTTGATATAGTCGGGGTTGACGAGAGCCTTGACGTATCTGGACGTGATTTGCACGCCGTACAGGAAGGTTCTGATATATCCGAGAATACTGTCGTCTTTGACGAGCGGGAATATATCCTTCTTTTCATCGGAAGAATCGCCGTCTGCGACCGTCATCGCTTCGGTGCTTGCGTCGCCGCTGTTCTTGCCGACTATGCTCATCACGAGTTTGCGCACTTCGTTTGCGTCCACTCTGATGCTCGGAATATTGAAGTAACTAAGGTCGAAGAACAAACCGCCGTTTGCGCGCTTGTAGTTGCCCTTTTCGTTCTTGTAGCAGTAACTCGAATCGTAAGAATATCTCGTGCCGGAGTATTCGCCCGTGCCGATAAACGTGTATTCGTTCTTTGTTTCGTCAAAGTAATAACTGCCGTGCGGAGTCTCGAAATAGTGGTCGTATCTCTGACTCGGGTCGACGTAATCTTCGCCGTACACGTCGTTTCTCTCGCTGTCGGTGAGAAGTTCAAACGTGCCGCCGACCATATACACGCCTATTATGTCGTGGAAATCGCTGTCGTTGCCACCCTTCGTCTGAATTGCGACTTTAAGGTTGACGAAACTTGCAATATCCGCAATGAGCGCGGTGAGTTCGGTGTCACTTATCTTCGCAAGGGCGTCTTTCAAGAGATTGATGACCGCAAACAAGTCCATATCGCCTTCGAACACGTCGCTGTCACTGTCTTCTGCATATTTGAGAAGAGTCGTGCGCATGTAGTTGAGAAGCGCCGCAACCTGAATATCGCCCGAAAGCACGAGTTGAAGTTGTCTGTTGACGTCTCCGCCGTCGTCCGCTGCGGACTTGATGACGAGAAGTTGGTCTTGCGTGAGTCCCGGAATGAACGCTTGAAGCACGTTGCTAAGGTCGATATCGTTGTCTTCACCGGACTTGAAACTCGTTGTGATGTCGATGGTTTCGCTGATTGTGAAACGGTCAACGTCGTCGAAGTTGGTGTACTCTGCAAGGTCGTCGCCGCTGAGAACGTAAGTTCTGGAGTTGGTGAACGCCACGTTGAGATGCTTGATTTCAAGAGCAAGCGTCATCGTCATGTCGTACTTAGTGCCGTCTGCAACGTAGGACTTGTTGGCAACCGCACCTGCCGCGTACTTGTAGATGACGTCGCCGGTGGAAACCGCATAGAGTTTGTCGCCGAGAATTTCCGCACCGTCGCCCGTGCCGTTGTCAAGCACTTCTCTCATCACGAATCTGCCGCCTTCGCGTGCGACTCTGTATCTGACGTAGAGTTTGTCTTGTTCGACGTTTTCACCCGGCGTAACCGCGCGGAAGTATTGCTTGTTGTCCGCTTGCACGAAGTATCCCTTTTGCGTGGAAGTCGTGCCGTCGGTCGCAACAGCCGTGCCTTGCTGTTTGAACACGTAGAACTTGTCGCTACCGCCGAGAATGCCTTCGACAACGAGTTTTTCTTCGTCGCTGTCGCCTGCGCTCGTAACCGTTGCGTAGGAATTGAAGCGTTCGCCGGCAAGTGCGAGAGACGCGCTGAGCGCAAGGTCGATTGCGTCGGACGTGTCGAGTTCTATCTTGAGATTGCCCGTGATTTCTTCGTAGAACAAATCTTTGATTGCAAAGCCGAGCAAATCTTCGGGGATATACTCGAGAATGGTTCTGAACAAAATATTGCCGAGTGCAATCGTGAGTTTGTCCTTGTTGATGAGAAGCGCAAGAGCAAGGTCTTTGTTGGTGAAATCGACGTCGCCGACCGTCACACTGTCGTCAGCCACGAACGCTTCGCTCGTAGATTCCGATTGAGTGTGTCCCTTGTAGGAGAACAATTCGTCGGTGTCGAAGTCGATTATATAGTCTTTGAGAATTTCCGCAATGTTCAATCCGCCGATTGCCACTTTCTGGATGTTGAAGGTGTCTTCGAGATTGAGATAAACGGTGTTGTTGATGTAGTAGATACCTGCCCACAAACTCTCGTAACCCGTTTCGGTGATATTGACGAGTTCGAGTTCGAGTTCGGATTTGGTAAGGTCGTAGATGTCCACCATAAGCGACACGTCAAGTCTGAAGTGCGCGGAAGAATAACCTTTCGTGGTGGAAGGCATTTCAACGACGACGCCCGTAAGGTTGCCGACTATCGCACTGATGATTTTCCCGAAATCGAGAGTGCCTTCGGTGATGCCGAATTCAAACTCGACGGAGAATCCGAGCGTGATTATCGTGTCGTAGAACGGGTTGGTCGGAATATCGTCGAACAACGCTTTTTCGTCGTCGGAAAGCGTGGATTCGTAAACGTGTTCTTCTTTGAGACCGTCAGTGCCGACGACAACGCGGGAGTGTGCTTTTTCGTCTCTGATGTAGTCGGGAAGCAGTTCGTTGCCTGCGCCGAAGTCAAGGTTGAGCCCGCCCACTTTGAGACCTGCGTTGATGCAACCTGCCGCGATGTTGAGACCGAGATAGTATTCTCCGATGCCGACGTATGCGTCCACCGTGCGGTAGTATTCGCCGTTGACGTCTTTGACGTAACCGTATTCGTGATCGTAAACGCCTTCGATGTTGTATTCGACGCCGTTGTAAATCAACACGGTGTCGCCCTTGATGAAGGTGTCCGTTTCAATCAACTTGCCGTCGTTCTTGTGATAGGTCTTGAAACTGCGCAAGTTGAAATATTGCGGAATGCCGATGTTGACGAGTCCGTAATAATCGGTGTTCGGGTGGATATATTTGCCGTCCGCTTCACCGCTTGCCTTGACGTAAAGCGCGCCTTTCTTTACGTAAGTTGCGTCGTCGACGTAGGAAGAAGTGAGAGTGTATCCGCCTTCGCCGTCTTCAACGTACATAAGAGTTTCGCTTTCGAGATAATATTCGCCTTCTGCGACTACGTATTTGACAAGCGGAAGTTCGTTGTACACTTCGGTGTTCGATTCGTATCTGTATCTGTCCGCTTGATATGCGTCGTAAGATGCGTTGTTGGGATCGGTGAACTTCGCGTATTCGTCGGGATTGCTCGTTGCAAGGTCGCTTATCTTTCTGAACACGGCTTGTCCGAGATCGACGCCCAAAGACACGTTGAATTCGTCAAACACTTCTTCGATAGATCCGAGATCGGGCATGAAGGAAGAAATCACGAACGCAAGGAGTGCTCTGGTGATCTGAATCTGGAATTGCGCGTCGCTATATGCGAGCATGACGAGAGCGTCTCTCGTTGCCGCCGTCACGTTGCCGTTTTCGGTGTCGGTATCGGCGGCAGTCTGTGCGTCGCCGCTTTGATTGTCTTTGTTACCTATGTTGCCGAATTTGTCGGCGACTTTCTTTGCAAACTCGATGAAGTTGTCGATCTTGGAGTAGTTCTCCGCCGTCGTCACGATTTCGGTAAGGTCGATGTAGAGCGTGCCGTTGTTGAGATACAAGCCGCCGAGCACCTTTTCCTGACCGTTGGTGTACTTGGTGAAGTAACCGTTTTCGTCCACTTCAAGGAATTCGATTGCGAGTTCGACTTTGTCAAGGTCGCTGTTTTTGATGAATTGATCGATAGATCCGCCCGTGAGCAAACCTTTAAGGTCAAGTGCCGCAAGGTCGATATTTGCGGAAACTCTGAGACCAACGCCCGAATGGAACGCCGAGAGAGTTTGCAAATTGATGATCATATCGCCGAACAGGTTGCTGATAAGTCCGCCTGCGTTGGTGGATTGCGCGCTGTTCGAGTTGAAATAGATGAGACCGCTTACGCTTAACGAAACGTTCTGGTCTTGATATTGCGGAACGCCGTATTTGCTGTAAAGCGCAAGATTTGCAATCGCTTCGTTTTCGTCGGTTTCAACGCCGTTTACGACTTTCTTGATTGCGCGCTCTTCTCTTCTATAATAGGTCGTGCTTGCGCCCGTGTACGCGTCTTTGCGCACGTATACGTCTCTTTCTTCGTCAAACACGTAGTCACCTGCGGTGTCTTCTATGTAAGTAAGAGCATATCCGACGCCTGCCGCAACCGTTGCGTAGGAGCGAGAGTAAAGCGTGACGCCTTCGGTCGCTTCACCTTCGTTGAGAAGACGATACATACCCGACTTCTTCACGTACTGACCGTTCGGGTCTTCGGTGAACGTATAGTAAATCGTGCCGTCAACGGGTTCTTCCGCTCTTTGGAAACTGTCTTTGTAGAAGCCGTTTACGAGAGCGAGAATGTTGCCGAGATAATCGTCGAGAGAGATAAATTCGAGTCTTTCGTCAACGTCGAGCAAGGTTTCGTACGTATCGACGGATTCAAGGTCGATTTTCGCGTCGAAGCCAAGATCGAGAGACCACGTGTATTGCTTGATGTTGCCGTTTTCGTCTTTGAGCGGATCTTGTTTGTTTGCAAGAGCGACCGCAAGGCGCAACGCAAGCATATCGTCGTATCCGTATTGCGCAAATCTGTCGCTTGACGGATAAAGGAAGATGCCGCTTTGCGTTTCGTCAAGAACGGTGTTTGTGGATTCAATCGTCGTGTTGAGAAGCATTGAGAGCAACTCGTTGACGAAGTTGGAGCGTACGAACACGCCGAGATAATCTATTCTGTTGTAAGAAGGATTGACGTCCCACGGTCTTGCCGCGAGAACGAGATTCTTCACGACCATGTTGAGAATCTTGACGATGTCGATACCGCCCGTCGTGCCGTCGGTGTTGCCGCCGTCCGCCGTATCGTCGGCAGTCATTGCGTCCTGACTTGCGGAGAGTTCCACGCCGAGTTTCTTGAGAAGGTCGAGCAAATCTATTTGCACTCGCGGACCGCCGACGCCTTTTAGGTCGACGAAAACCACGCCGTCCACGAGATAGACGTTCACCTTGACTTTGCTGTCCGCACCGTCTTCATAGGTGAAATCGATGCCTATTCTCGCTTCGAGACCTTTGAGAATAGTCTTGACGTCGAGATTGATGTTGCCCAAATCGATATTCGACAAATCGCTCAAACCGATTGCGTCAAGGTCGAGTTTCGCGTTTACGTCAAGTTTGAAGCCGTCGTCGATGACGTCGGACAAAACGAGACTGAGTCCGAGACGTTTGAGAAGGTCACCCACGCTGAACGCGTTCGGAGTCGTGCCGAAACTGATGTTTCCGCCGTCCGTGCCGATGCGAATTTGCGGAAGCATGGTCGCCATGATGCTTTGAAGTTGTTCCATATTGAGAATAACTTCGAGCAAGTCGTTGAATGCGAAACCGTCGCGCACGTAATGTCCTTCATCGTCTTGGACGAATCTGTTGTCGTGTGCGTTCTTGGAATATCTGTCCTTGGGTGAATAAGAACTGAGAATTCTGTCGCTGTCGATATAGGTGTAAGTCGCACTTCCGTAGTAGTCGAAAATCATGGACAAATCGACTGCGATGATGTGTGCGTTGGTGAGAGATTCATAGTGGTCGACAGCCATATAGTTGCCGTCTTCCGCTTTGACGTAAACGACTTTGCCGTCCACGATTTCTTTATTATATCTATCACCTGTATAAGAACTATCGGTAATTTCCTTATAGTCTTTCTTTTCGATTGCCGTCGTGACTTTGCTTTCCACCGACTTGAACGCGTTGCTGCTCTTGCCTGTTGCAAGGTCGATTGCGTTTATGCCGACGCCGAGAGCAAGCAAGTTGCTGTCGATGTTCACGTCGATTGCAAGAGACGGTTTGAGTTGCAAATCAACGTCAACCGAGATGTCAAGGTCAAATTCTTCGAGAATCTTTGCGATGTCAACGTCGCTTCCCGAGTTGGAAGTGAGTGCCGCAACGAGACCGACGATAACGTTTTGCATCACGAGAACGCCGAGTTTGCCGTCCGCGATGTCGAGAATGACCTGCATCTTTTCGTCTGCGCTCATTTCGGCAACGTCACCTGCCGTTTGCGCGTCTCCGCTTGCAAGTCCGTTGAGATTGCCGAGAAGTTTTGCAATCGCGTTGCAGACGAGTTCCGCAAGGTTGGTGTTTTCGATATAGAACGCTTTGCGACCGAGAGAGCCAAGGTCGATGTAGATGTTCTGTCCGCTGACGTAAACCGCAAGAATATTGCTGTCTTCGATGACGTTTTTGAGTTCGATGACAATCTTTGACGCATTCGGGTCGTTGAGAGCGAGATTCGCGCCGAGATTGAGACCGAGTTTGTAAGAGATGTCGTCTTCAAACGTCAATCCGAGTTTGAGACCGAGATCTTTGACGAGCAAATCGATGTATTTTTCAAGGCGGACTTCTTCGTCTTGTCCCTTGATGTCAAGGTCGAGTTGCAAATCAAGGTTGAGAGAGAGCGTATCGAGATTTTCCGCAGTGGTGTAAATGCTCTTGTCGAAATCGCTCGGCAAAACGCCTTCGTTTGCGCCGATGTCGAGTTCGATACTGCTGATTTCAAGACCGAGATACGCCGGGTCAATCTTGAGTTGAAGCGCGAGATTATACTTCCACGCAAACGCAAGATAACTTTCGTCCGAATTGAGTTTGATGAAGTCTTCCGCATTGACTTGTTTGCCTGCGAGCATGCTCACGAGCGTTGCGATGAGTGCTTCCGCGAAGTTGACTTTAACGCCGCTTTCGTCAATGCCGATATAGGAGATGAGACCGCCCAGAACCGTGCCCACGGTGTCCATCAAAGAACCGTTTGCCGCCGTGGTTGCCACGTTTTGCGTCGTCGTTCCGCCGCTTATCAAGCCGCCGAGCAAATCTCCGAGAGAAATGTTGTTGAGCGCGACGTGGAAGTCGTCTTTAAGGTCAACGTAAAGGGTGCTTACGCCCTTTCCTGCCGCATTGACGCCCGCATAAACCACGCGCAAAGCAAGGATAACGCTTTCGGTCTTTTCCGCCTGCGTTGCCATTGCGTCGATTTCTCTTATGTTTTTGTTGTAAATTTCAATCGCTATATCACTGTGAGAGAGTATATAAGCGATATCAAGGAAACTTGCGGTCGTGAAGAGTTCCACACCTGCGAAGTTTGCCGCGTTCTCGTCGGAAACCGTCACTTTGACGTAGTTGTCGCCGACCTGAACGTATGCGTCGCCGCGGAAATTGTCCGCCGTGACTTTTGTGAGCGCGATGCCGCCCGCAACGTATTCTTTGACGTACACGTCGCCTTCGAACGTCGCTCTTTCTTCATCTGTGAGAAGGACGTATTTGCTGCCTTCGATTTTGTACACTTCGGTGTAGTTTGCAAGAGACGCAAGGTCGCTTGAAGAGTACTTTCTGAACACAACGTTTTGCATGAAGTCGATAGGCACTTCGGGGTTGAGTCTCGCGTTGAGTGCGATACGGAAACCGATATTTGCGCCTGCTTCGACCGGCGTGCTGAATTGAAGGAGAAGTTGTCTGATGAACGAGTTGAGTTCGGGATTAGAATCGTCAAGGAAACTTGCAATCCATTCGCCCACCGTCCAGTTGTGGTTGCCCGCTTCCGCACCGACGTAGAACGTACCCTTGATTTCGGCAAATATGCTGGGAATGGTGATGTCGCCGTAGTCGTTGAAGAGCGTTGCTTCTTCGTACACGTTGTCAGTGCCGCCGTTGAGATATTCGCCGAGCGTCTTGCCGTTGTCAAGATTGCCTTCGTCTCTTCTGAGCGTTATCGTGCCGATTTGACCGCCGATAGAAAGATCGATGTCTTTTGCGTAAATTTCCGCAGAACCGACCGTCACGCCTGCGCTGTTGTTGACGTCGCCGTGAATACGAATGGGCTTGCCGTCGTGATTTGCAGCAAGATTTGCCCATGCGATTTCAACCCATGCGGTGATGTCGGCAACGTCCACGCCGAGAAGTTGATACACGATTTCCGCAATGCCGTTTGCGATTTCAATCTTGAAAGCGTCCGAAGAGAGCGCCGCAATGACGGTGAGTGCAAGCGCTTTCTTGCCGTCCGTCGCCGCGTCGTCTGCGGTGAGAGCGTCGCCAGAACCGTTGATGTCTATCGTCGAATCTTTTGCAAGCAACGAAAGGATGATTTCGTAAAGGTCTATGTCCTCTCTGACTTTGCCGAGACCGAAGTTGCTCGCGTCGATATAGAGCGCACCGCCCGTGTAGTAAACACCGATAAGAATCTTGCGTTCGTTGTCGAATTTCTTGCCCGAGAGTTCGATCATCAACTCACTGACGTTGTCTTTGGTGTTGACGCTCGCTCCGCCGAGCAAATAGTCCACGATAGGAGCAAGGTCGAGTTGTCCCGCAAGGCGCAACTCGTAGTTTACGTTCATCTTCGTGTCGAAAGACATCGTGGTCTTCTTCACGTTTTCTTCTTTGTACGTACCCGTTGCGGAGTCGAAATAGAACAGTTTGCCCGCATAGCCCATCGGCACTGCGCGGTCTTTGATTGCGACGTAAGTTGCCGTTGTTTCGTCGTACCAGTGCGTGCCTTTGCCGAACACGAGTTCGGTTGCGCCTTCGTCTGCCGTGAAGTCGATGCCGAGCGTCAGGTCGAGACCAAGGAAGGGATATTCGAGAATTTCGACGAATTGATCGGAAGATTCGCCCGCTTCGTCGAGATATTTAATACATTCGTCTTTAAGTCCCGCGCTGAGACCGTTGAGCGCAACGTCGAGATTGACGTTGTTGCCGAGTGCGACGAAAATGCCGAGTTGAAGTTGCGTGAGATCGAGACCGTTGTTGAGAGCGATACGGATACCGCCGTCGAAATCGGTGTTTTCAAATTCAATCGTAACGCCTTCGATGTTGAGAAGTTTGAGAACCTGATCGAAAAGTCCCGAAACGAGTGTCACTTCGATTGCGTGGTTGCCAACTTTGACGCCGTCGATGAGACCTGCCACAAAAGCGAGAACCTGATTCATATCCGTTCCGCCCGTGGTCGTATCGTCCGCCGTCATTGCCGCAGAGCCTGCGTTTCCGCCCGAAAGGTCAACGCCGAGCATGGCGAGAAGTTCGCTCACGTTCACTTTGATTTTGTCGACGCTAAGGCAAAGCACGTCAAGGTCTGCGTAGAGCCAACCGTCCTGCAAATAGAGCGCGACGACCTTTTCGCCGTTTGACTTCTTGGTGACAGTTATCATTGCCGTGGAATTGAGCAAAGACGCCACGTTGAGACCGCCCGAAACGTCAAGGTCTGCGTTTACGTTGAGATTGAGACCGCCGTCGATGTTCCCGAGTTCGAGCAACACTTCGATAAGCACGCCTTTGAACGCGTCACCGAGTTGTTGGTCGGGAAGGTCGACTTTGATTTGAGCAAGCGCGCCTTTCAAAGTCTCTATATCGATTGAAAGTCCCGTCGAAAGATTGACGTGGAGCAAATCGGTGTTGAGCGCGCCGTTTTTGAGAATGGGCAGATATGCGCTCGGATTTTGTGCAAGTTCTGCGTCAAGGTCCGCAAACGCCTTGTTGAAACTTGCTTCGTCCGCGATATTGCCGAAAAGCACGCTGATGCCCAAGCCCGCCTTGAGAAGCGGATATGCGCCGTCCACTCCGAGATC
>CALGEU010000168.1 GCA_937881285.1 uncultured Clostridia bacterium
TTCACGGGAAAGTATGACGAAAACGGAGTTGCCGTCGATGCGGACGGTATCGGAGAGTACGACGTATTGTACAGAGATTCGAACGGCAAACTTATTGGAAAGAACACCGTTCTCTCGTCCGACAAGAATTACGCTTCGACAAATTTCAGCGTAGCGGACGACGCGCCCGATAAGCACGGCACGCACGTTGCAGGCATAATCGCGACTTTCGTTCACGAATTGAATCTTGAAAAGTACGTCAAAATCATGCCTGTAAAGTCGGCGTATCCTACGGCTACGAGTTCTACGTTTTCAAGCACGGCGTTTAAGGACGGAGTGCAGTTTGCGCTCGAAAACGGTGCAGATGTCGTGAATATGTCTCTTGCGGCAAAAAGCACCGATTTCAGAATTTCGGCGGCGCAAGCGGCAAGCGCGGTGTTCGTTGCGGCGGCAGGCAACGGCGAAAAATCGTGGGGAATCACGAAAGGCGTATCGTCTGAAGTCACTCCGTATTATCCGGGAGCAAGCGACGGCGTTGTCGGCGTTATGAACTACACGAAAAACGCTTCGGGCGAAAAGGTGATGTCTTCAACGTCGAATTACGGATTGAAATACGACGTATGCGCGCCTGGTTCGGATTATTACAGCGCGGACGGAGCGACGAGCGAAGGATATAAGAAATTAAGCGGAACAAGTATGGCTTCGCCTGTGGTATCTTTCGGCGCGGCGCTTGCCATACTGCAAGACAGAGCGCGTTCGCAAGTCAGCGGTGAAAGTTTGCTCACGCCCGCTCAAATCGCAAAAAAAGTGAAGAATTCCATAGGTTCGGAAGTCAAAAAAGACAGCGTGACGTACAGCGCTTTTGACATTTGCACGCTTGTGAACGACGGCATAAGCGTCAAAATCAAGTGCGACGGAGACAATTTGTCGCAGAATTTGTCCGATTTGAGCGACGTTACGCTCAGTTGCGTCGTTTATCCGTTCAGACTCGGCGAACTCGGAAAGGTTGAATGGTTCGAGATTGACGGCGACGGCAACGAAACTCGTATTGCGACGGGATTTCAAATCGACTACACGCCTGACGGCAAAGTGTACACGACAAGGCTTTATGCGAAATGGACGTACGAGAGCGAGACGGAAGTTTATCGCGAGCAAAGCGAGCCTATAACCATATCCGTGAATTATCTCGAATATGCGCCCGAACAGATTTCAAAATTTAAAATTTCCGCAGTTGACGACGAAGGCAGAGAAGTCTCTCGCATCGTTTGTCAGGCGGGAGAAACTTACATTTTCACAATCAACGATTTCAAAAGCGAATTCGTATCTCCGACCACCGACGTTCAGTGGTACGTCAACGGCGTATTGCGTGGTCGCGGATTCAAGTTCGAGTTCGAGCCCGAAAGCATGGGGAATTATACCGTCATTGCGAAAATCAACGGACATTATACGAGCGGAGTTCAACTCGACGTCGCACTCATCAGTGAAGAAACCGCGGACGTTCTCAAAATCTTCACGATAGTCGCGTCCGTCGTCATATTAGCGGCGTTTGCCGCAACTATGCTGGTTGTTGTGCATAGAAAACGTAAATCTTGATTTATAATATTTTTCGGAAATTGTCAATTTGATTTTAATAGCGAATTTCAAATTCAGATACAACGAAAAAAAGACTGCCTTGAAGCAGTCTTTCAAAAGACAAGTTTTCTTGTTTGTTATACGTTATGCTTTGATAGCATCAAGAGCGCGGCAGAGAGTGGATTTCTTTCTTGCAACCGTGTTCTTTTTGTAGATGCCGTCTTTGTATGCGCAATCGATAACGGAAATTGTCTCGGGGAGAAGTTTCTCTGCAAGAGCAACGTCTTTTGCTTCGATAGCCGCATTGTATTTCTTGATAGCGGTTTTAACGCGCGCTTTTTTAGCGGTGTTGATTTCGTTTCTCTTTTCAGAAGTGATAACTCTCTTTTTTGCTGACTTAATATTTGGCATATTTTACTCCTTGTACTTTTGTACCGATAAATATCTTTGATATATTAGCATATACGCAAAAATCTTGCAACCGTTTTGCATTGATTTTTCATATAAACTCACAATAAAGTTATGATTTACAGACATATAGTCACCGATTTGGCAATAGAAAGCGCAAACGAGAAAGGATTCGGCTCGCTTGCCGACAAAAAGACGCTGTCGTATGGAGTTGAAAAACGCTCGATTTGGATAAAAAACTCGGATCAGGCGAAGAAAATCGGGCGAGATATGGGGAAATATATCACGTTTGACGCAGGTGGAGACGTATATTCCGACAAAGCCGCCGAAAACTATCTAGCAAAACAAATCGCAACCGAAATAAAAAACCTTGTCGGCATCACGAAACGCAGTTCTCCGGTGCTTGTCGCAGGGCTTGGAAACAGGCTTATCGTGTCTGACTCTCTCGGTACGCGTTGCGTCGAAAAATTGCACGTCACAAGAGACCTTAACTCGTCTTCGTTGCAAAGCGTGTGCGCACTGTCAACAGGCGTTTCGGGGATGACAGGGATGCAGTCCGCTGAAATAATCGGCGGCGTCGTGAGCAAAATCAAGCCGTGTGCGGTTATACTCGTTGACAGTCTTGCAACTTCTATGGCAAAACGTCTCGGACGGTCGTTTCAGATTTCAAGCGCGGGTATAGCGCCCGGAAGCGGCGTAGGGCTTGACAAAGAAAGAATTGATAAATCGACGCTCGGCGTTCCCACAATTTCTATAGGCGTGCCGATGATGCTTGCGCTTCGCACGGCGATATATTCGTTTATAAAAGATTATGCGAGCAAACAAGACGGCGCAATAGACGAGTTTTCGCTTCGAGAAAGGCTCAAAGAAGAGAGTTTGTCAAATCTTGTAGTTGCTCCCAAAGGCGTAGATTTTCTCGTCGAAAAGGCGTCTTTGGTCGTGGTGCACGCAATAGAACTTGCGTTTGGAATCAACTTGTAATGCCGACACGCGATTTATTTTGTAGGTTATGACTGCAAAATGCAATTTTCGGACAATCTAACCTGATAAATTTTGTTTTTGAAAAAAATAAAAGCAGTGGTGAATTCAAGTCAAATTTCCCGCTTCATCAGTTCTTCGAGTATCCTTTTATATTTCTTTTCTTCGTTCAATCCGCTGAAAACGAAACGTGCGTTTTCAAGTGTGAAATCGCTTGCTTTTACGTTCGTGTTTTTTACGTAACCGTGAATTTTCATTTCCGATTTCAGATTGCATTGCACCAAATCGTTTCCGTCGAAAAACGCAACGTCCCCGAGTATTCTTTTTATCTCTTTTTTGCAATACGGATAATG
>CALGEU010000169.1 GCA_937881285.1 uncultured Clostridia bacterium
GCATTTTTGCCCACTCGCACGAAGTTGTTGACGTTTATTCCGCCTATGATTGCCACAAGCACGACGAGAGTTATCGCCATTGCGATTGCGACGAATTTTATCTGCAGTTTTTTAAGCATTTTTCCACTCCAAAGTATAGCCGACGTTGCGCACCGCCTTTATCGTCACTTTCGAGCCGATAAGAGCGAGTTTTTTGCGCAAATAAGACAGATACGTCCACACGACGTTGATTTCAGTCTCGCTGTCAAAGCCCCAGATTTTGTCCATAAACGTTTCCGCCGAAATGATTGCTGTCGGATTTTTGACAAACATTTCCATAATCTGAAATTCTTTTGCCGTGAGAAGCACTTTGCTTTTCGGCCCGACGAGTTCAAACGACGTGCGGTCGAGTTTCACGTCTCCGAACGACACGGCGTTGTCCTGCACTTCTCCCGTGCGACGGGTTATCGAACGAAGCCTTGCAAGCAATTCCTTCGTGACGAACGGTTTTGTGAGATAATCGTCCGCTCCGTTGTCAAGCCCCGTCACCTTGTCGTCCACGTCGCTTTTTGCCGTGAGCATGAGAACGGGGACTTTGTTTCCCCTTTCGCGTATAGTTTTGAGCACGGAAAAGCCGTCGAGTTTCGGCATCATGACGTCGAGAATAACGGCATCGTAAACGCCTGTTTCGAGATAGTCGAGTGCGTCCTGTCCGTTGTAAACGGCATCCACCGTATAATTGTTGTGTTTGAGAATGGTCACAAGCACGTTTGAAAGAGATTTTTCGTCTTCTGCAAGCAATAGTCTCATATTCTGCTCCTTTATACGAGATTTTACTCCGCGAGCCTTAATTCAACCTAAAAATTATAGCAAAACCGCATTACATTTTCAATCTCCTTTTTATCTCGATGAAAACTTCTCCGTAAAATTGCTCATTCCGTTGACTTTGACTTTTCGATTTGCTATATTATGGTACGAAATCGGACTATTTTTTAGGAGAAACGACAATGAAAGACGCATCGAAATTCAGAAAACTGTACTGGGAAAGCGACGACTTGTTCAATAGGATAATCGAAAAATCGGGACTGTCCGGCGCAGAATTTTTGACGCTTTATTGTCTCGAATACGGCGCAAAAACGCAGGCTGAAATCTGCAAACAACTGTTTATGCCCAAGCAGACAATCAATTCGGCGGTGAAATCTCTTTCCGCCCGCGGATTCGTAACGCTCGTTTCGTCCGAAGAAAATGCGAAAATCAAAATATTAAAGATTACCGCAGACGGCAAAGAATTCTCCAAAAACCACGTTCTCGTCATGGACGACGTGGAAGACGAAATGTGGCAAAAATTCAGCGACGACGAGCAAAACACCTTGTTAGAACTCACAAAAAAATACAACGTACTCTTGAAAGCGGAAGTTGAAAAATTTCTTTCCGCACGCAACTGAGAAAAGAGAGAAGACGATATATGGCAGTACATCTTGACGAACACTTCACTTACAAAAAAATCGGAAAAGCAGTTTTTGCGCCTATTCTGATGATGATATTCACTTCCGTTTACGGCATCGTAGACGGCATTTTCGTGTCAAACTTCGTTGGAAAAACGGCGTTTGCGGCACTCAATCTCGTGATGCCGGTCATTATGATAATCGGTGCGCTCGGATTTATGATGGGTGCGGGCGGCTCTGCGCTCGTGGCAAAAACTCTCGGCGAAGGAGACAAAGAACAAGCAAACAAAATTTTCTCGGGCATTGTGTATTCCACCATGATTCTCGGTGCGGTCGTCACGCTTGCCGTGATATTTTTCATAGAGCCTATCTCGAAACTTCTCGGCGCGACCGAAGAAATGCTTCCCTATTGCACGCTTTACGGTCGGATACTCGTCGGCGGCATAACCCTGTTTATGCTTCAAAACCTGTTTCAGACTTTCTTCATCGTTGCCGAAAAATCCGTTCTCGGATTTGTCGTAACGCTCGTAGCCGGCATAACAAACATCGTGCTTGACGCCGCGTTCGTCGCCGGAGCACATCTCGGACTTGCAGGTGCGGCGTATGCTACCGTGATCGGTCAGTTCCTTGGGGCAATCATTCCGATAATCTACTTTGCCTGCAAAAATCCCAGCACTTTGAGACTCGGAAAACCAACATTTGCTCCCAAAATGCTTCTCAAAACGGTTACCAACGGTTCAAGCGAACTTTTAAGCAACGTCGCGTCGTCAATCGTCGGGATGGTGTACAACCTGCAACTTCTCAAATTTGCAGGAGAAGACGGCGTTTCGGCATACGGCGTGATTATGTACGCAAGTTTCATTTTCGCCGCGGTGTTCCTTGGATATGCAATCGGCGTCGCTCCGATAATCAGTTTCAACTACGGTGCGCAAAACCACGACGAAATGAAAAACGTGCTGAAAAAGAGCGTCATTCTCAACGTCATTGCGGGCGTCGTCATGACCGTATTGTCCGTTGCGCTTGCACGACCGCTTTCAAGCATATTCGTCGGCTACGACGCGGCACTTCTCGATATGACGACGGTTGCCATGCGCATATACTCTATTTCGTTCATTTTCATGGGACTCAACATCTTCACGTCGTCTTTCTTCACCGCGCTCAACAACGGGCTGATATCCGCGATCGTGTCTTTTGCAAGAACGCTTGTTTTCCAAATAAGTGCGGTTATGCTTCTTCCGCTTGCATTCGGGCTCAACGGAATATGGGCTGCAATCATAGTGGCGGAATTGCTCGCACTCATACTCGGTGTGATATTTATTCTCACAAACCGCAAGAAATACGGCTATTAAACTCTTCGTTTTTTTGCGGCAGACGCTCGATTGCGCTTCGAGTTTTCCTTTCAAAACAAGGCGGTTGCAATCAGCGTTTGCTCCAAAATAAAACGTCAACAATATTTTTTACTTAAAACGTTTGACAAACAAAAAAGCAAATGATATTATCTTATAGCATTCACGTGGGGATATAGCTCAGTTGGTAGAGCGCCTGATTTGCATTCAGGAGGTCCTCGGTTCGAATCCGTGTATCTCCACCATAGGTGAATATACCCGCATTCCGTTGCGGGCGCAACGCATCACTTTGTGATGTCCCCGAGGACGAATCCTCGCTGACGCTCGCTTCGTTGTGCAAGCACAATCGCTCGCTATTAAACGAATCCGTGTATCTCCACCACAATATAGGATTGTAGCTCAGCAGGTTAGAGCACCACCCTGATAAGGTGGGGGTCGGTGGTTCGAGTCCACTCAATCCTACCAAACAAACACTCAAAGAGTGTTTTTTTGTTACTCTTTTCCGTGTGGACTCCGCT
>CALGEU010000170.1 GCA_937881285.1 uncultured Clostridia bacterium
CATGTCGCAAATCGAAGTAAAAAACGTCAGTTACAACTATTCTCTCGGTGACGGTCACGCCGTAAAAGCCCTGAAAGGAGTGTCTTTTTCAGTCGAAAAAGGCTCTTTCGTCGCACTTGCAGGTATGAACGGGTCGGGAAAGTCCACACTTGCAAAACTTCTCAACGGTCTTTTCGTTCCGTCGGAAGGCGAAGTGCTTATCGACGGACTTTCCACCAAGGACGAGAAAAACACGTTTGAAATCCGCAAAAAAGCGGGTATGGTGTTTCAGAATCCCGACAATCAGATGGTTGCGACGATAATAGAAGACGACATCGCGTTCGGCCCCGAAAACGTCGGAGTGCCGCGCGAAGAAATCATAGAGAGAGTTGACTCCGCACTCGAAGCCGTCGGCATGAGCGAATATCGCACACGCACCGCGTCAAAACTTTCGGGCGGACAAAAACAACGTATCGCGATTGCGGGAGTGCTTGCGATGCGTCCTGACATTCTCATTCTCGACGAATCGACTTCCATGCTCGACCCGAACGGCAGAAAAGACGTTATGGGCGTTGCAAAATCACTCAACGAGCAGGGAATAACCGTGATAAACATCACGCACAATATGGAAGAAGCCGCCCTTGCGGACAGAGTTATCGTCTTGCGGAAGGGCAGAATCGCTATTGACGGAACGCCCAAAGAAGTGTTTTCGTCGGGCATACTCGAAGCGTGCGGGCTGACTTTGCCGCCCGTGAGCGCGCTCTCGAGAGAACTCGCGTTGAAAGGTTTTGCCTTTGACGGCGTCGTCATCGACGAAAAGGAACTCGTGGAGAAAGTATGCCTGCAATTACGATAAAAAATCTCACATATATCTATTCCAAAAAAACGCCTTACGAAAAGAAGGCGCTCGACTCTGTGAACCTTGAAATCGAAGAAGGTTCTTTCGTTGGTATCGTCGGTGCGACCGGAAGCGGAAAATCCACGCTTATCCAGCATCTGAACGGTTTAATCAAGATTCAAGACAAGAAAAAATCGCAGATTATCGTCAACGGCATGAATTCCGTAGATAAAAAAACGCTCAGGAAATTACGTTTTGAAGTCGGAATGGTTTTCCAATACCCCGAGTATCAACTTTTTGCCGATACGGTCGCAAAAGACGTGGCGTTCGGTTCGAAAAACATGAAACTCGAAAAGGAAGAAATAGACGAGCGTGTAAAAAAGGCAATGGACGTTGTCGGTCTAGATTATGCAACGTTTGCAGACAGAAGCCCGTTTGACCTTTCGGGCGGAGAAAAAAGACGTGCGGCGATTGCGGGCGTCATTGCAATGCAACCCAAAATTCTCATTCTCGACGAACCGGTTGCGGGGCTTGACCCCGTGGGCAGAGAAGAGATTCTCGCACTCGTGAAAAAGTTGCAAAAAGAAGTCTCGCCCACCGTCATTATGGTGTCGCACAATATGGACGACATAGCGGTCATCGCCGACAGAATCGTTGCTCTCAAAGACGGAAAAATCGCCATTGACGGAACGCCGAAAGAAGTGTTTTCGAACAGACAACTTATTTCCGATATAGGGCTTGACGTGCCGTGTGCGTCGCACCTTGCCGACGAGTTTATTTCACGCGGAATACCCGTTTCAAAAGACGTGATTTCCATGGACGAATTGTGCCGTGAACTTGCAAGAATCAAGGCCGAAAAAGCGAAAAATCCGAGCGAAAATTCTTTTGAAAATCTCGATAAAATTGCTGACGGTTCAAGCGATAAAAACGATAATTCGAGTGCCCGAAACGAGTCGGTTTCCGATGATAAAAACGGCTTGAATTTTCGCAAAACCGACGGCGACGATAAGGGGGTGACGGACGATGTTTAAGGACGTTGCTTTCGGTCAGTATTACCCCGTCGATTCTCCCGTACACAGACTTGACGCAAGGGTGAAATTGCTTCTCACACTCATGTTTGTGATTGCGATTTTCTTTGTAAAATCCTATTTCGGTTTTATGCTCACGTTGGTTATGTTGGTTGCGATAATCCTTCTTGCGCGCCTGCCGATGGCTTCCGTTCTCAAGAGCGTAAAGGGTGTTTTGCTGATAGTTTTAATCACAGCAATCATCAATTTGTTCGTCGTTCGCGGCGGCAACGACGACGTCGTTTTGGTGCACTGGGAAATATTTACAATCACCAAATCGGGAGTTCATACAACCATAAAGATGGTTTTAAGGCTCGTTTTGTTGATTTCGGGCGCATCTTTGCTTTCGCTCACCACAACGCCGGTTGCGCTTGCGGACGGCGTTGAAAGCCTTATGTCTCAGCTCAAACTCATAAAAGTTCCCGTCAGAGACATAGCCATGATTATGAGCATCGCGCTCCGTTTCATACCCACGCTTTTTGAAGAGACCAACAAAATCATAGCGGCGCAAAAAGCGCGCGGCGCAAGTTTCGATACGGGCGGACTTTTCGCGAGAGCGAAAGCGTTGCTTCCCGTTCTCATTCCGCTTTTTGTCAACTCATTCAGACGTGCCGACGAACTCGCGTTCGCAATGGACGCAAGGTGTTACAACGCAACCGAAAAACGCACGAAAATGAAGAAAGCAAAACTCGGCTGGGGAGACCTTGTCGCATTCCTACTTATGTGCGCGTATTTCGTGGTGATTTTGCTTGAAAGATATTACTTCCCGACAATCGGAATAAACATCGACGCAATGATATTCGGGGGACTGCTATGAGATACCGTGCGGTGATTTCTTATTACGGTGCAAACTACGTAGGTTGGCAGCGTCAACTCAACGGGCTCAGCGTGCAGGAAGTGTTGGAAAAGGCTCTCGAAAAGACTTTCGG
>CALGEU010000171.1 GCA_937881285.1 uncultured Clostridia bacterium
ATTGATTAAACAAAAGCGAAAATAAAAAACGACTTGCGATTGCAGGTCATTTTTTTGTATTATAGAACCACCGACTAGTCCGGTCGTTCAGTGAAACTTTAACGGTGAATAAAAAAATCCCCATGTGCTAGAATGTGAATGTAGTCCCCAAAACTAACGCACAAAAAGCAAGAATGAATGTCAAATGAATGACATTGACTATCGCACACGACTCGAAATTGCAAATATCATATGGATTTCGTCCCCGCATATAGGCGAAAAGTGTTTTACGGAGAAAACGCAGAGATATATGTGCAATTCTAAGGCAGTTGAGTATTGAGAATGCAGTATTATTGCAAAAATCGCAATAATTAGGTTTAATAATCTGTTCTACCTAAAAGATAGTCGATTGTACAAGCAAAATAGTTTGCAATGGTGATAAGCATTTCAAACGTGCACTCGCGTTTAGCATTCTCCCAATAAGATATTAGGCGCACACTTACGTTTAATGCGCTTGCAAGTTCTTCGCGTGAAACACATTTTTCTTCACGCAACCCCTTTAATCGTTCAGCAAATAAAACGTTTATCATACAAAAATTGTAGAACAATATGTTCCGTTTTGCTTGACACGGAACAATATGTTCCATATAATATTTTTACATTTCGTAAGTTTTATGTGTGTAGGAGCGATTGTTATGTTGGTAACGTGTAAAAAATGTGGTATAAAATTTCAAACCGACCAATGCGGAATGGTGTCTTGTCCGGACTGCGGCAATCAACAGTATGTTGTGAATTGTGATAAACCAAATAAAACAGCTGTGTCGTCAACCGAAAAATATGTTTATCATTCGGCAAGTTATGATGACAATACTGCAAATAGTGCAAGCAGGGTATTATTGGGATTTGCTATAGTGCTTGTTGTTTTGACCGCTTTACGTTTTATTGCATCATTGTTGTCTTTTGATGATTTTTCAGTAATAAGAGCTGAAATTGAGAATATTAATCATTCGCTATCGGATACGTATTTAAGCTCAAGTGCAAAAGACCAATTGAGCTTTTATAAATCT
Organism: uncultured Clostridia bacterium; assembly: GCA_937881285.1. Lineage (GTDB taxonomy): Bacteria > Bacillota > Clostridia > Christensenellales > CAG-917 > CAG-475. Next base: position 1,047 of record CALGEU010000171.1, read on the forward strand.
GCATTGAAGAAGTTTTTGTCGATGTCTTATGCAGAGACTTTTATGCATATCATAATGTGCGCTTGTGCGATTAGTGTTCTTGTTTATACAATTAAAGCAAGAGAATACAAATTTCCACTCAATCAATGGCAGTTGATTATTTTTGATTATTACAAAAAATCAATGGTATTTTCTATCATAATGCTTATTTTTGCCGTTATATATGCAATAGTCGAAAGCAGAGTAATAAAATCTGGAGAAATAGTTGGCGCAATAATTGATACAGTGGTTATGTCGAAAGGTCTGATTGTCGGTGTGTGGATAGGTGTTGTCGCTATAATGATTTCTTGTATAATTTGCATTGTAATGTCGCATAATCTATATCGAAGCGAAAAACAAAAGATAAAGTAATCGGAAGTTTTCTATTACAAAAAAAGGCATCAAGAGATGCCTTTTTTGACAACCAAACTCTGGTGTAATCGTTTTTGAATCGTTGCGCCCCTTTTAAGGCGGCGTTTGTTCAGTTTATGCTCGTCACGTCGTAGCCTTCGTCGGTGACT
>CALGEU010000172.1 GCA_937881285.1 uncultured Clostridia bacterium
CCGTCGCCCGTATAGCGCACGCCTTTGCCGTCGGTTTTGTCAACCACTTTGCCGTCCTTATCCACGAGATAGGTTTCGGTGTAGGTGTGGTCGTGTCCGCCGAATACGACGTTTACGCCGTTTTCTGCAAAGAGTTTTGTGAGTTGAGTGCGCATTGCGATGACTTCGCCGTCAAACGCGTGAGAGCCTGCGCTGTACAAACTCTTGTGCATAAGCACGAATTTCCATTTTGCATTTGTATTTGCAAGGTCGTTTTTGAGCCATGCGAGTTGTTCTGCGCCGAGACCGTCGCTTGTTGCGTCGTTGGTGTCAAGCACGGTGAAGTGAGCGTTTGCATAATCGAAAGAGTAATATTCGCCGCTTATCGATTGCACGTTGCCGTCCTTATTCTCGGTGTAGTTGAAGTATCTTGCCATTGCGCCCGTATTGTTCTCGTGGTTGCCCGACGTGAAGAAGACGGAAGTGTTGATGGTGAGATCTTGATAAGTGTTGAGAGCCATGCCCCATTGACGGAAGTTCTTTCCGTTGTCGCACATATCGCCTGCGTTGAGAATGAAGTCGAACGTGTTGACGCGCTCGTCGTTAAGGAGAGCGGAGACTGCTTCGTGGCTTTCGGTGTACATGCCTTGAATCATGCCTTGGATGTCTGCAATCGTAAGGAATTCAAACGAATCGGAGTTTGCGTCCTTTGCGGTTGTGAAAGTGAAGCCTGTTTTGTCGTATCCGTCGAGTTTGACGAAGTCGAGCAAAGAGAAGAAGTTGTCTGTGTTCTGATATTCGTAGTTGCCTGCGATGTCGTAGTAGTAGGTCTTGCCTGCTTCGAGACCTGAGATTGTGACGGTGGTGCAGTTCCAGTAAATCACGCTGTTTGCGACGACGGAGTCGCGGTCGCCGTAGACGTACGGGGTGTCTTCGTCATCCATGATTTCGGCGTGCGTAAGGCAGAGAAGACCAAGGTCGATGAGCGGAATGTATTGCGGTTTGGTTTGCGTGAGCATATCCACTTTGATTCCGTTGATAGTTGCGCTTGCTTTTGCGTCGAGATAATCGGTTTTGTTGACCGCATAATCTGTAAACGCTTGTTTTTGAGAAGTGGAGACCGTGCCGAGCACCGTTCCGTTTTCGTCAAGAAGTCTGAACGTGCCGTATACGTTTTCTTCTGTGTAGAAGCGAATAGTGTACGCGCTCGTGCCGTTTGCGGTGTCGAAGTTTGCGGTGACTCTTGACGGAACTCTGCCGTTGTCCTGCGTTGCCGCGTTAAATTCCGCGCCGACGGTAGACACTCTGTTGAGAGTTGACAAATAAGAGAGTTTCACGTTGCCGAAAACGTAGTTTTCGTTGGGTTGGAACGTGGTGGGAGCGGACGGGTTGGTGAAGTCCGCAAGGTCGGGATAAACGTCGGTTGCAAATGCAACTACGATTTCTTCTGCAATGCCGCCGAGACCTTTATAGAAACTGTCGACGAGATAACTGTCAAGGAAGTTCTGAACGATGCTGATGACGTCAGGACCTTCGAGAGAGAAGCCGAGAAGTTTTGCAACTACGGTCTTGATTGCGGGGAGCAAATCGTTGATTACGTCAACGAGCACGAAGTTTGTCGCGTCGATAGAATAATCTTCGGGGAGTTCGAGCGTGATGCCCATAGATTGAAGCAAATTCTTGACGAGCGGCATCGTGAGTATTCCTGGAAGACCTTCGCCGAGACCTTTTTTGAGACTTTCAAGTTCGTCGGGCGTCAGGTAATCTTTTTCAACTGCGTCGCTGAAATCGAATTTATGATTGAGAATGGTTTTGAGAAGAGAACCGTCATTGCTGAAAACGGGGTCGAGAATCGCGCTGAGAAGTTTTTCGACGAATTCGCCGCTTTCGAGTTGGTCGCACATATCGTTGAGTGCTGCAAGCATACGTTTACGATAAGTTGCGTCGGTGGGTTGTTGGAAACGGAAAGTTTCTTCGCCGCAGGCAACTTCGGAGAACGTCGCGTCTATCGAGTCGTAAGTTTCGTCAAACGAAATTTCGATGCCGATAGTGTGCGCTGTGAGAATGAAAGACGCAATATCCTGCACTTTCATTTTGCCCTTGTTTTCGGGGTTGACGCTCGATTGAATGTTTTCGTCGCCGAAAGACCAGTCGAGAATGTTGCCGACGACCTTATTTACGAGATCGAGAGCTTTGTTTACGGTTTCGCCTTCGTATTGATAGGGCATATCGTAAAGCACGGTGTCGAGAATGTAATCGACAAGACCGCTCAAAGCGTGTTTTGTGTTTACGCTCACGTATTCGTAATCGTCGTCTTCTTCGTTGTATTTTTCAAAATCGGGGAAGAGCGTGCCGCGAACAAGTCCGACGACCATATTATCGCCTGCGACGACGTCGGTGACTTTGCTCACCAAAGAATCTATCGTGCCTTGATTAAGGAAGTGATCGACGAGTCTGTCGAGAAGTTGAGAATAGATTTCTTTCGTGATGTAGTCGTTGTAGGAAAGGTGAGACATATCTTCGTATTGAATGATGTACGCAAGATAGTCGGGGTTTGTAGCAACGACCGCTTCCCAGTTTTCGTGAGTGGGGCTTTCGGTGTATGCAGCAATAGCGGTGTCGTATGCCGATTGATTCCAGGAAGCCGCAGTGAAGACGTTGTTGCTCGGCACTTCTTTGATACCGACGGAGTTGAGCGTCATGACTTTGGAGACGCAGTCTTCGCCGAGTTTGCCGTTTGCGTTGTATCTATTGACGGTGGTGTATCTTCTCGGAGAGTAATAACTCACGCAAGAACCCGTTTGGAAATCGTAAAGCGTTCTGCCTGCCGCATCGGTGTAACTCATTGCGTCGCACACGTGCATATGCCCCGTGAAGACGTAGCGAGTGCCCATATCGAGCATGCGTTTTGCGGTGTTTTCCCAGTTGTAAATGGTGAAGTCTTTGAGAATTTCGTCTTCCATTTCCCAGTGCGGAAGTGCGTTCTGGTGGAAGCATGTGATTATGGTTTCTTCGCCGAGAGTGGCTTCGCTGTTGGAGTTTTGCTCGTCGCAGAAGCGTTCCATCCAGTCGAGAACGTCTTCGGTGAGACGTCCGCCGCAGAGATGGTCAAGACCCGTCGAACGATAAACGTGTTGATTTGCGGCAAAAGCGGAAGAAAGTTGAGCGGTGGTTGCGACGTTTTCGGTGTTGATAGAGCCGTCTGCGTTTTCAAGATAGAATTTGAAGTTTGCCGCTCTTCCGTTTGCAACGAGAGCGTCGTATTCGCCTTTGTTTACACGCACGATAGCGCCGATTTCGTCCGCTTGTCTGTCGCTTGCGTCGATGACCATAATGGAGTAGGATTCAAGACCTGCGACTTTGATTTCGGCAGTGAGAGAAAGCACGTTGTTGCCGTCGCCGAGTTCGTAGTATAAAGCGAGTTTTTCAGCGGTGGTCGCTTTTTCGGAAACTTCTTCGAGACGTTCGTCGTAGTAGTGAATGTTGAGAGATTTCGTGTTGTAAGAAGTTTGATAAGTCGTTGTGTAAGTGCCGTACCAGTATTCTTCAGGGAGATATTCGGTGAGATTGATTGCGCCGTTTTCGCCGGTAAGGTTTGCGTCGGGATAGCCGAGACCTGCGAAGATGAGTGCAAATTGCATTGCGCTCACTGCGTCGGAGATTCTGCCCGAACCGTCAACTTGCGAATAGAGTGCGCCCGAAGTGTTGTAAAGGTCGTGGTTGCCCGGCGTTGCGAAAACCTGGAAGTTTTCATAACCTGCAACTTTTCTTATCTCGTTTTGCATATAACGCAAAGCGTTTGCAACGTCAACGAGAGCCGTCACTTCGCCGTTTTTGGAAAGGTCGCCCGATGCAAAGACGTATTTTGGGCAAGTGCCTTGCTTTGCGTCTGCGATATACTGTTCCACTTGCTGTTTCAGAATCATACCGCTTTCGAGAACGAGTTTCGTATCGCCGGTCATGGAGTTGTAGAAATCACTCGTTTTGTAGTTGTCGGCTTTGACGTCCTGATAGCAATAATCGAGCGGGAAGTAGTGAATATCGCTGAATTGCCCGACGGTGAGAGTGTTTTCGATTGCGATATTCTCATCGTCCGCTTTGGAGATGCCGTCAACGATGGAAAAACTCATCACGCTTGCAAGCAATATGGCAAGCACGACAATGAGAACCATCGGTACGCGGCGCGTTGAAGATTTGCTCATAATTCCTCCTTATGCACGCATATACGCGCACAATAATTTTTCTATACTATTGTACAATATCTAAAAAATAAAATCAATATTGCAAGCGATATTCGACATATCAAAATTGGTTGTGTCGTTTACGATACATTCTGACCGATAAAAATTTACTTATATAAAGATTTGTGCCATTTTATTTGAAAATTTTTGTAAAAATCGAAATAATATTGCGAAAAAGCGTTGACATATTGCAAATTCGGGAATAATATATAACTGAACATTTGAATAATCGTTCAATCGTTCAAACGGAGAGAATATGAATTGCACACACGAAGAAAACTTCAATATCACTGAAATGCCGACAGAAGACGTCGTGCTTTCGCTTGCCGAACTGTTCAAGGCACTCGGCGACCCCACGAGAGTGAAGATATTGAGTTGTTTGCAAATGAGCGATATGTGCGTCGGTGACATTGCGGACAAACTCGGAATGAGCACGTCGGCAATTTCACATCAACTTCGCGTGCTGAAAGCGATAAAACTCGTCAAAGGCACAAAAGAAGGCAAAGAAGTGCGTTATTCGCTCGATGACGATCACGTCACGCTCATCATGCAGTGCGGTCTTACGCACGTCAACGAGAAATAAAATTTTGCAGGGAGTGCAAATTCCCTGTTTTTTCTCGGACAACACTTGAATATTTGTTCAACAATCCAAATGTTCAAGCGTAATATGAAATAAGGATTTGACTTGCAAAAGCAGGGGACTATAAATCGAAAAAGGAGAACCACTATGAAAAAGATTTACAAACTCGAAGACCTTGATTGCGCAAACTGCGCCGCAAAAATGGAAAACGCCATCAACGCAATCGACGGCGTGAAATCCGCAACCGTAAGTTTTATGATGCAACGACTCACCATCGAAGCAGACGATACAAACTTTGACGAAATCATGAAGAAAGTTGTGAAGGTGTGCAAAAAAATTGAACCCGACTGCGTTATTCTTCTGTAAATAGGGTAAAATTTCACTCAAAAACAATCTCATAACTATGAAAAACAAACTTTCAAGAAAAGAAAAGAAAAATCTCATTCGCATTTGCGTATCGTTGGCGGCTTTTCTTGTGATTCTCATCACGGACAAGGTCGTCGGACTTGCAGAAGCGGTGGGGGGACAATTCGGATGGCTTTTGCCGTTCTTCCTTTATTTTGCCGTGTATATCGCAATCGGATACGACGTTTTGTACAAAGCGGTGCGCAATATCTTCCACGGTGAAGTGCTTGACGAAAACCTGCTTATGTGCGTTGCGTCTCTCGGTGCGTTCGCTCTTGGTATTTACACAAGCGTGACGGGACTTAAGCAAGAAGGCTTCGATGAAGGTTGCGCCGTTTTGCTGTTTTATCAGGTCGGTGAATTCTTCCAAAGTTACGCAACGGGCAAGTCGAGAAAATCTATCTCCACGCTTATGGATATTCGCCCCGATTACGCCAACGTAAAGCGTGAAGACGACGTCGTGGAACAAGTTGACCCGAGCGAAGTGCAGGTGGGGGATGTCATCGTGGTTTATCCCGGTGAAAAAGTTCCGCTTGACGGCATTATCGTGAGCGGCTCGACGACTCTCGACACCAAAGCGCTCACGGGCGAATCGCTTCCGAGAGAACTCGAAGAAGGTGAAGACGTCATCAGCGGTTGTGTAAATCTTACGTCTCAAATCGAAGTGCAAGTGACAAAAGTATTCTATGATTCGACCGTTTCTAAAATACTTGACCTTGTCGAGAACGCTTCGAGCAAGAAATCCAAGGCAGAAAACTTCATCACTAAATTTGCGAAATATTACACTCCGTCAGTCGTCGGAGTTGCGGTTTTGCTTGCGATAATCGGCGGTGCGGTGACAAAAGACTGGTATACCTGGATATATCGCGGACTTTCGTTCCTTGTCGTTTCTTGCCCTTGCGCGCTTGTCGTTTCAGTGCCGCTCTCGTTCTTCGCTGGCATCGGTTCGGCGTCGAGACAGGGCATACTCATCAAAGGCTCGAACTATCTTGAAATGCTCGACAAAGCCAACGTGTTCGTGTTCGACAAAACCGGTACGCTCACAAAAGGAAACTTTGCAGTCACGGCAATCGAACCCGAAAGCAACAAAGACGAAGTTTTGCGTCTTGCCGCCATTGCGGAGCACGATTCGAACCACCCGATTGCACGTTCTATCGTAAGTTGCTATCAAGGCGAAATCGAAAGCGGGTACACGCTCACGAACGTTGCAGGCTTCGGTATTCTCGCAACGAAAGGTGATGACATCATCTATTGCGGCAACGAAAAGTTGATGAAGTCCTACGACATCAAATACGTCAAGCAAAACGGCGTCGGCACTGTCGTGTACGTGGCAAAGAACGACAAATTTATCGGCTCGTTGCTCATATCCGACGAAATCAAGCCCGAGTCCAAGCAGGCAATTTCCGAACTCAACGCAATGGGCGCAAAAACGGTTATGCTCACGGGTGATAACGAAGTTATCGCAGCAAGCGTTGCACAAGAAATCGGACTTTCCGATTACAAAGCGTCTCTTCTGCCGCAAAACAAGGTCGAACACGTTGAACAACTGCTTTCCGAAAAGAAGAAAGGCGACGTTCTTTGCTTTGTCGGAGACGGCATCAACGACGCTCCCGTGCTTATGCGCTCGGATATAGGAATTGCGATGGGCGGTGTAGGCAGTGACGCGGCAATCGAAGCAAGCGACGTGGTGCTTATGCAGGACGATTTGAAAGGTATTTCAACCGCAAAGCGTATCGCAAAGAAGACGATGCGCGTCGTGTACGAGAACATCGTCGGCTCTCTTGCAGTGAAAATTGCAATTATGGCATTGTCGGCGACGGGCGTTCTCGGTGCGTATTCTATGTGGATAGCGGTTGTCGGCGACGTCGGTGTCGCAATCGCCGCAATTCTCAACGCAATGCGCGTCAACAAAGGCACGAAAACCACTGTGAAACTCGAAAAATAACCTGTTAGATATTCACAATCCCATATACTTTTATGAAAAATGCGGAACAATTTCGTTCCGCATTTT
>CALGEU010000173.1 GCA_937881285.1 uncultured Clostridia bacterium
ACGTCAAACGTCAATTCTGCAGAAGCAAGAGAGATAGACGTATCTGTGCCGGCATAAGCGATTCCTTCGCCGTCTTTGGTGATAGTCATTGACTTACCGTCAACGGAGATTGTGAGAATGGAGTTGTTGTAGTTTCCTTTTGCGGTGTACACAGTGCCGTCAAGTTTGACGTACAATTTGGAATTTGCTTTCACGATTTCGATGCTGTGTGCATCGTCTGCACTCTTGTAGAATCCTTTGAGAGATTCGATTTGATCTGCAACGGTATAACCGCTCTTAACCCAAGTGTTCTTTGCACCGGTGTAAACGTTTCCGCTTTCGACGATAGAATAAGTTCCGTCAACATATGTATAAGAATATGCTTCGTCCACGTCTACAAACGTGATTTCGTTCTTGCTCGTGTCAACGGAATAAGTTCCGGAATAAACATAACTGCTCTTCTTTGCGATAACGCCGCCGAAACCGTCGAGATCCAAAGTTGTAGTGCCGTTATAAAGTTTGAAGGATCCTTGATATCCGTCTTTTTCGGTCAAAACAGTGTAAGCACCGTCTTTAAGCACGTATGCCTTTTCACCGATAAGGATATAACCTTGTCCGCCAACGATGTAAGACGTTTCGTCTGCATCACCGATTTTTGCTTTGTCGAAACCGTCAAGAACGAGATCTCCTTCCGCACCGGTATGAGTGCCGCGTTCTGCTCCTGCGAGAGCATATTTGCTTGTATCTGTAATCTTTGCAACAAAACTCTTTGTGCCTTCGCTGTCGGTGTAAGAAACCGTGAAGATTTCACCCTTTGCGAAAGTTCCTGTGATGGTTGCAATATACGAAGATTTGTAGGTATAGAGTTTTTCTTCGGTGCTACCGTTCATTCTTGTGAACTCGTAGATAGAACCGTTGTCGCTGTTTGAGTATTCCGCAAAAGAAGATGCGTCTTTCACGTAAATCTTTCCGTTGACAACCATGTACTTGATTTTATACGAGCAACCGGTGTAAGTAGTAGCGTTGCCGTATCTGCCTGACTTATAAGAGATCGTCAAATTTGACATTGACGTGCCCTTAACAAATCCGTAAATCGGAGCACTGGAACCGACCTTGGTGATAATGCCGTTTGCGTCAATAACCAATGTGTCGGATTTGTTGACTTGGTAAGTACCAACTGCTTTAGTGTACAAACCTGCTGCTTTCGGCGTAACCAGTGTATACACGTCGTTTTCAAAATCTTCATTCATCGAATCAAGATGACGATAGGTTGCTTTGATGCCGTCTGCAGTAAGCACGAAAGAATACTTTGCACTGCCGTCACCGTTCTTTCCGTATGAGAGAGAACCGTCTGCATTGAACACATAAGAAACGTCTGAAATCTCGCCGAATGAAACTTTGCCGTCTGCGATTACGAGAACTGCTTCTTTTCCGCTTTCGGTGGAAACGTAAGTTCCTTCATAATCGGATTCTTTGACAGAAGCCGCAATGAAAGTGGTGTCTGCCGTGATTGCGAGATCCGCAACAGCCTTTACACCTGCACTGGTGTACCAACCGGTGAACACAGAACCGTCTTCATAGGTCAATGCTGCGGGGATTTGGTCTGCCGTGAGTTTGCCGACGCTCTTTTCGACGATGACGATGATAGGATCGCTGTCGGAAGAAGATTTCTTGAACGTCAAGACATAACCGGTCTTTTCAACGCTGCTTTGGAAGACTGCGCTTTCTGCAAACGTAGCGTCTTCGTCAAATTCGGTCACGTAATCGAGATCGCTGAGCCAGCCTTTGAAAGTATAACCTGCTGCAACTTGGGGATCTTCAAGAGCAAACGTGTCCTGATCGATTTTGCCGTCTTCACCGACAGTTGCGATATAGTACACGGAGTATCCGTGTTCAAACACAACGACCGTGCCTTTTGTGAGTTCGTAATCTACACTACCGTATGCTAAATCGCTCGTATATTTGAGTTTGCCGTCTACGATAGATGCCGTGATGGTTTCATCGAGTCCTACGATTGTGAGTGCGCCGTCTTTATACTCTGTTGCAACACCGACTTTTGCGTAACCCGTGCTCGGAGTGTAAGCAAACACACCGTCTGCGGTCACTTTGACAATGAAGTAACTCGTTCTGCCAAAACTTTCAACAGTGCCGTACCAGTTGCCGACGAATTCTGCAGGAATGTCGATTGCAACGAGTTCGGGAACGATGAGTTTGTCTGCTTCGGAATTGTAATTCTCTTTGTAAATCCATGCTTGAGCACTGCTGTCGTATGCAAGAGAACTATAATTGTCACCGATTGACCAAGAATAACCGCTATAATTTGAATAATAGAATCCCGTTCCGAGAACGCCGTCAACCTTCACGAAAGTCTTGTTGATGACGATTGTGTGTCCGCCTTCAGTCGCGTAAGTGCCGACGATATCGGAAGAAGAAACGTGCACTCTGCCTGCAAGTTCTGCAGAAAGAGCGATTTCCGCCGTATCGATGATGTGGAGATTTCCGTCATAATACTCGTAGAGCATATAATCGGTTTCTCCGAGTTTGAACATAACAGTGCCGTCTTCGTCAACTTCGATGCTTGTTGCGGCTTGTGCGTCTGCACTGCCGATCGTCACGTCGATAGAAGTTGCGTCAACGACTACGGTGTATGCAACTGCATCCAAATCATCGGTTGCGCCGTGCCAAGTTCCGAAATATGACTTGAAGAAAGTGCTGAATTTTGCGTTGACCACGATGTTGGAAGTCACTGCAACGCTGCTGTCGTATGCAACGTCACCGACAAACCAACCAAGGAATGCAAAATCGGTGTCTGCAAGTGCACCGGGAACGTCTTCTGCGGAAATAACCGCACCGTCTTTGACTTTGACTGCTTTGACTTGCGTGTCACCGTTCATGAACGTAACGTTGAAGAGTCCCGTCCATTTTGCGTTGTACGTAACGTTTGCGGTGATTGCCGCGTCTTTGTCAAATGCGCTGTCGCCGTTGAACCAACCTTCAAACGCTGCGTCGTCGGTGTCAGCAAGGTCTGCGGGGATATCTGCGTCTGCAATCTTTTCGCCGTTTTTGACCTTTGCCGTTGCGATGACTGTGTCACCGTCTTTGAAGGTCACTGTGAAAAGGCTCGTCCACTTTGCCGTATAGGTTACGTCGCCTGTGATAGCCGCGGTCTTGTCAAACGCCACGCCACCGTTGAACCAACCTTCAAACACTGCGTCGTCGGTGTCTTCAAGGTCTGCGGGAACGTCAGCGTCGGCAATGGTTGCGCCGTCTTGCACCGAAACCGTCTTCACGACCGTTTCACCGTTCTTGAAGGTGACGGTGTAGGTCTTGGTTTGGTCACAAGCAACGAACAAAGCCGCTGTCAACACGAGAATCATAACTGCCGCTGCGAAAGCGATAAAAACTTTTCTTCTCGTCATTTTGTGTTCTCCTTTTTTGATGAATATTCGTTTTGTTTTGCCTTGTTTTGATACAATATTAAGGAATAAAATTCATTCTATATCCCTAATATGTGAATTATTATACAACCGCTTTGCCCAACCGTCAATTATTTGAAAGTAGAAAAAATTCAACTATTTTCATATTTTTTTAAGTTTGCATTGTATAATGTTTGAGTTTTATGCATATTTTCTCACATTTGTATGAATAAATATGCATAAAGGGGCGCAGATGTGCCTGCAACCCCTTTATCATATCGTTTCAATGTTCTTATTCCGTCACTTTTGAAAGCGAAGAACATTCTATCGTGCGTGATTCCTGATCAAACACATAATCCGCTTTTGCGCTGAAACTTTTTGTATTCACGTTGTATGTGAGAGTGAAAGTGTAAGTCGTATCACTCGTTGACGCAACGACGCTCAACACGACTTTATCACTGTCTTGCGACACAATCGAAAGCACACCGCTTGCCGTACCTTGGTAAACGAATTCACCCGTGCTTTTGATTTCAAAACTTCTCACACCACTTCCGTCAGCAGTGCCGTAACCACTCCAAGTTCCGCTCCAAGTTCCGCACAACGCTTCGGGAATGACTTCCGTCACGTCGCC
>CALGEU010000174.1 GCA_937881285.1 uncultured Clostridia bacterium
ATGAGAATCTGTCCTATCATACACACGAGTCCGCCGACTGCAAACGTTTTGAGATAATCCAAAAATACTTCCATTTTTCACCTACTTGTCGGGATATCCATATCCTGCGTTTCAAAATTCTTCGCTTTCGAGCGTAAATGCATGCGCTATGCCCGGTATCGTCTCTTTCTGAAGCGGCGTATCTTTGTTGAGAAGCGCACCCGTCGGGACAATCAGCACTCTTTTCAATTCTCCGCGTTGCATGCGTTTGAGAATATATCCGTTGAATACGGTGTTCACGCATCCCGCTCCCGAACCGCCCTGAAAAGTCTTTTGCTCGGGCGTGAAGTAGCTTGCGCCGCAATCCATATAATGATACGGAAGCGTGATTCCTTCCTTTTTCAGCAGATATTCCAACGTTTCTTTGCCGAATCTACCCAAATCGCCCGTGAAAATACCGTCGTAATAATCAGGGTCACGCCCCGTATCTTTTAAGTGCGTCAATATAGTATCGCAGGCGGCGGGAGCCATTGCACCGCCCATGTTTCCTTCGTCGTCTATTCCCAAATCCACGACTCTGCCCATAGTTCCGCCCGTAACTCGCACGAAATGCGTATTTTCGTTCAGATAGTCGTTGTTGTACCGTCCGAAGTTCTCTTCGATTATATTCGAGCGTTCCTTATCGATGATTTTTTTCTGCTTTTCAATGGATTTTTTGTATTTTTCAAGCATCTTATCGTCGATATTCATGCCTTCGTCGATTGCGATTATGTCTTCTTCGTACACTCTGGCATTCTTTCTGTTTGGCAATTCGCTGCTCAAAATAGTGCATCCCGAGCCGGTAACCGTCCACTGCGCCGTCGGCATACGCTGATTGCCGAGTTCGAGCGGAAAACGATATTGTCTCTCTGCCGTCGCAAAATGACTGGACGTCGAACACGCAACGGTATCCGCAAAACCGCCCGCTATCATCATCGAGCCTACAAGCATGCTTTCGCTGAACGTCGAACAAGCATTGTAAAGCCCCAAAAACCCGCACGGAAAATTGCGCGCGGCAAGACTTGTTGCGGACAATTCGTTGAGCAAATCGCCGCCCATAAGCACGTCGACGTCTTCTCTTTTCAGTCCCGCTTTGCAGATTGCGCCGCTTATTGCGTCTCTTTGCATCTTGCTTTCGCATTTTTCAAAGGATTTTTCACACCACAAATCGTTTTTAAGGACTATATCGAAGCACCCTGAAAAATTTCCGTCGTCTTCTTTCGGCCCTACGATTGTAAATCCGCTCTTGATATATACGTTTTTATCGAATTTTATCGTTCTCATATTCAAATCTCATAAAAAATCTGCACAATAAATGCAATTTCGCCGTTCATAGGCTTATAAAATATCCGACGAGCCCCACGAGAAAACTCGCAACCACGCCGAACACGATAATCGGTCCTGCGATAACGAACATTTTCGCGCAAACGCCGAAAAACACGCCTTCGCGATTATATTCCATAGCAGGCGAAACCACCGAATTTGCAAAACCGGTTATCGGAATTATCGAACCACCGCCCGCAAATCTGCCGATTTTATCGTAAATTCCCAGCGCGGTAAACAAACTTCCGAGAAAAATCATCGTGCAACTCTCGTATATCGCAACGGTTTTTTCGTCTATCCCGGGAATCACCGCTCTGTACATATCGCCGAAGCCTTCGCCTATACAGCAAATTATGCCGCCCACGACGAACGCCCAAAACAGAGTTCGCACCATAGGAGACTTCGGAGAATTCTTTTTGACGTATTGTTGATATTCTTTGCGTTCAATCATAGTTTTACATCTCTTCGTTTCTATCTGTTTTTTGTTTTTTACTCGTTATCACGCTAAAATTTGCCGCTTTTTGTTTTATATCAAACGATATAAAAGACTTTTACGGCATATTTTTGTCGTTTTCGGTTGAAATTTCGTTTTTTGTTCTGTGGACATAACGTCGGATTTTTCGTCGTTGCGCACCCCTTCAGTGTTTTCGTTTTTCTTGAAATACACTTCCTTTTCGTTTTGATTTTTCACAAAAAGCCCGTCCATACGCACTTATCATTGACAAACCTTCAAAAACTTAAACAAAAAGCCGCGCAAACTTTGCACGGCATAACCAAGTAAAAACGGACAGTCTGTTACTGTCCGCCGTCAATAAAGTTTCATTATATTGCATTGCTTTTGTGATTTACTCTTCAACGAGTTTGTCTTTGAGTTTTTGCAGGACTTTGCACTCTATTCTGCTCACCTGCACTTGCGAGACGCCGAGTTCCGCGGCGATTTCGCTTTGCGTGCGGTCTCTGAAATAGCGAAGAATTATCACTTTCTTTTCTCTTTCGGGCAAGTCTTCTATGAAGTCTTTGAGCATTATCTTGTCAAGGTCTTCGTCAGGCGAGCGGTCTCCGACGATTTTGTCTTCGAGCGTAACGTCGTCGTCTCCGACCGTTGACGACAATGACAAAAGATAATGTCCCGTGTCCATTGCAAACACGACTTGTTCCGCTTCAACGCCGAAATTTTGCGCGATTTCGTCCACTGTTGGCTCTTTTTCGCCGCTTTTTAGTTTTTCGTCGATGAAAACGTTGATTTTTTGCGCAAGCGTTTTTGCCCAACGAGATACTTTAACCGCACCGTCGTCACGCAAAAATCTTTTTATTTCTCCGCTTATCATAGGGACGGCGTACGTGGAAAACCTGACCCCGTACGTCTCGTCGAAGTTTTGTATCGCTTTTATAAATCCGATTGCGCCAAGTTGCATCAAATCGTCGTATTCTCCGCGTCCTTTGAAACGCTTTACGACAGATTTGACAAGCGGAATATTTTCTTTCACAAGTTCTTCTTTAGCACCGTCGTCCCCGCTTTGCGCTCGTTTTATCAACGCAAGCGTGGTGTCGTGGTCTAACATTTGCTCATCACCTTTTTCATACGCACGACAGTGCCTTTATCGAGCGTAGATTCAACGCTCATCTCGTCCATAAACGTTTCGATTATGGTAAATCCCATTCCGCTTCGCTCGTCTTCGGGTGAAGTCGTAAAGAACGGCTCGACTGCTTGTTTTACGTCTGCAATACCTTTGCCGAAATCTCTGACGACAATCTCGATCGAACGCTCTTTCTCGTCGACTTTGCATTCTATTTCCACAATTCCGCTTCCGCCCTTGTACGCATGCACGACACAGTTCGTCACCGCTTCGCTGACGGCTGTTTTTATGTCGTTTATCTCTTCGAGCGTCGGTGATATTTCCACCGCAAACGACGCAACCACGTTTCTTGCAAACGCTTCGTTGTGGCTGATAGCAGGCAATCTCATGTCAAAACTGTTCATATTCACTCCTTATTCCACGACGGGTATTATGCGGTACACTCCGCTCGTTTGAAAAACTTTGTCCACTTGTCTCGGTACGTTGCAAAGAAG
>CALGEU010000175.1 GCA_937881285.1 uncultured Clostridia bacterium
ACGATATGACGAGAGAAGAATTTGAAAAATTCATATACGATGCGTACGGCGTAAATGCGGACAATCCGTGGCTTGACAAACCGAATTTTGCTGTGTTTCGACACGGTATAGGCAGAAAATGGTTCGCTCTCGTTATGGATTTGACTATGGACAAATTCGGCGGAGACAAAAACGAGAACGTCGACGTCGTAAATCTTAAATGCGCGCCGTCTCTCATCGATTCGTTTTGTCTCGATAAAGGCGTGTATCGCGCCTACCACATGAACAAGGCAAACTGGATAAGCGTCGTTTTGTCTCTTGCTGACGAAGAAGAGATAAAGATGCTCGTCGATATGAGTTACTCTCTGACGATGCCGAAGATAAAGAAAGCAAAGGCAACGGCTCGGGACGAAGAATAAAAACGAAAAATAAAAAACAAATCACATATAGGCAAAATTATGAAAACTACATACGTTTCAAAATCACCGAAAGGCATCGAACTTTACGAACTCGAAAACGACAACGGCGTCAAGGCACAGATAATCACCTACGGCGCACGCATTGCAAAACTTCTCGTTCCGAATAAAAACGGAGAGACGATTGACGTCGTGGCAGGATTTGACACGCCGGACGGATTTCTCGGCGAAAACCCGTATTTCAATGCGGTTATCGGAAGAGTGGGCAACCGCATAGGCGGAGCGACGTTTACGCTTGACGGAAAGAAGTACGACCTTTTCAAAAACGACGGCAACAACCATTTGCACGGCGGAAAGTGCGGTTTCGATTCCCGCATATGGACGGCAACCGTTCTTGAAGGCGCAAGTCTTAAACTCGAAAGAGTTTCGCAAGACGGAGAAGAAGGGTATCCGGGCAATCTGAAAGTGAGCGTTACGTACACTCTCACAAACGAAAATTCGCTCGTTCTCGAATACGAAGCGACGTGTGATGAAGACACGATTTGCTCGCTTACGAACCATGCGTATTTCAATCTCGACGGAGATTTTGAAAGCGTGCTCGAACACGAAGTGACGATAGACGCAAATTATCTCAC
>CALGEU010000176.1 GCA_937881285.1 uncultured Clostridia bacterium
TCATTAAAAATCTTTTCAAGGCTGTTTTCGCTTGACGGAACGATTTTTATTTGATATGGTGCAAGTACAACTTGATATAAAAGAACCGTCCGTGCGACCGCATAGAAGGGCTTTTAAGTATTTTTACTGGAAGGTAAAGCGTATGAAGAAAGCCGCTTCTATTTTTTTACGCGCGGATATACAACAAAGCGACATAAACTCACTCATCAAATGGATGAACAATCCGAGAATTACGCAATATATGAACGAAGACAAGCATGTCTCTGCTTCTCTTTGGCAACTTCTATATAGCGTTCCCGCCCCGATGCTGTCGTACCACTTCAACAAAGACGGCAAATTCTTTTTGATTTGCATGGAAAACGGGCAGGCCATCGGTTTTGTTAAGTTTTCAAAGTATAAAGGCGCGTGCGATTCTTTTGAAATCGTCTATGCAATAGGAGAAGAGACGCTTTGGGGACACGGTTACGGCAAAAATGCGATTCGCCTTGCTCTTTCGGAAGCCTTTTTCAAATGGCGCGCAACGAGTGTCGTTGCAAAAATACACCCGGAAAACCATCGTTCCATTCGCTCCGTACGTTCATGCGGATTTTCACATAAAGGATTCGACGGAAAACACGATTTCTATCGTCTGACTTTCGACGAATTTTTGACCGTCAAAAAGGAAACTGCCGCAATAGAAAAATATCCGCAATAGGCGGATATTTTTTTTCGTTTCCCAAATAATTTCAGTTTTACATATAAGGTTTAATCTAAAATTCACCGTGTTAGATTGCTGATTTTACGCTCATATTTCACTTTCGGCTTGTTTTGCCGGGCGTTTCATAAAATAGTGATTCACTCCGTGAAAATCGACGGTTTCGAGCAATATAAATCCGAGTTTCTGATATATTGCGACGTTGGTTTCGTCGTGCGTTTCAAGACAAACTGGCATATCTTCGCAAATCTCGTCAATCATGCCGCGAAGAAGTCCTTTCCCCCTGCTCGCTTTCGCAACGCCGATATTTTTTATATAACAATCCGTTTCGGGATTGTAATATTTCTTTGCGATTTCTTCCGTCATGT